>JAITUO010000203.1 GCA_031286245.1 Coriobacteriales bacterium | reverse complement strand
CGACGGGCTTGGATCCATTTTCAAGTTGTCGATGATTCGGGCAAGCTACTTTTTGAATCAGGTGGCTACGATGATCAAGGCATGATCTACGATAACGATGCTGATATCACCAAGGGTGCGTTTGAGCCGCACTATACAATCATCAACCAGCCAGGACAAGTACAGATTTACGAATCGATCATGCTCGATAGCAATGGTCAGGCTACTACCAACCTGTTACAGGGAGTCACTTACGGAAAGGATAACCGTCTGCTTCCGCTTGGGACAAACAAAGCCATTCTGCAAGGAGATGCGATGGTCGTCGGCGAGGCATTTGACGATGCAGACTTCATTGGAGGCCGTGACATCGTCAGATATCAAATCAACCTGCCAGCTGGCACTAGTAATGTGACTGTAAAAGTCGAACTCTTGTACCAATCAGTTGGCTACCGCTTTATGGATGATCTGATGAGCGACCTCTCAACAGAACAGCAGACTCTGGCGAAACTTATCGAGCAGCATCCCAATCTACCGGTTGTTGTTACCAGTAAAGAGATGAGTATCACCAGGTGAGAAGCTAGTAGGTATAACGAGTAGTAAAGACGAGCCACGGTTGCTAAAGGCAGGTAGTAGAGCAGAGTAAAGTAACAGAATTCGATTTCAGTGGACAAGCCCGGTGGCTATGTGTAATATTATCAATAGCCACGCAAGTGGCTTTTGTGTCACTAGAAAGAACGCTGTGGCATAACAGGATTGCCACATAGACAGTATAAATGTAGTTGAATCCTAACCGCTGTCGTACAAGTAGAGCTTGGCTCTAGTAGTGCGTTGCTGTGGAGAGGTATTGTGGGCAAAGACAAGCGTCGGGCGAGCAGGTTACTGAAGAAATCAACAACAGTGCTGATGGCAACAGTGTTTTTGCTGGTCGGTGCCACTGCCTTTGGAGATTTTTCGACCTCGGGAAGTCGAGTGCTCGGTGTCGGGCGGATCCAAAGTGAGTCCACTACAATACCCATCGATGTATCCCAAAAACTAACATCAACGGTTGATACTTCAGGATCAACCGTCAGTACAACTAATCTGACTGTACCGATCGACCGTGACCTGACAGCCGAAAAATCGCCGATTCCACCTGCCCCGGTAGTCAACCGGTACTCTGACGGAGAAGAAGAATACCGCGTCAGTGAGTGGAATTCTGGCCTGGCCTCAGCCTATGGTGATGGTTTTATCAATAAATGGACAGCGATTGGGCATGAGGTTACCGAGGACAGCATGGGTGTGGCTGTACCGGTCTCCTGGGCTTACCTGCTGGGTCGAACGGTCGAGATCGAGTATGGTGGAACTGTGGTCACTGCAATCATCAACGATACCGGTCCCTTTGCGCAATGGGGCCGCGTGCTCGACCTGCAGCCAGGCGTCTGGAAGGCCTTTGGTTTCGAAGACGAGTACGAATGGGGCGTCCGTACAGTTCGCTACCGGATAGTTGGTTAAGCATACCGAGGCATTCTGACTGCCTTGCTGCATATACTATCTATTGAAACTCGAGCGGCCACCAGCGCCGTTCGTTTTTTTGGGGAGAAGACCGCAGGTATCTCGATGCTTGCTGAGGTCGTGATCAAAGTCGAAGATCCTATGATGCGTCTCAGTTCTGAGCAGGTGAGTGTTTTGCTGGCTGCTAACCCGACACTGGCTGAGCACGCCTGTAGGCAGCAAGGCATAGGAAGGTTTGGCGACAAGATACACAATGCCAGCCTGCCGCATATCGTAGAACACCTGGCGATCGATTATTTAGTCAATGAACTAGGTCAGCCAGTCACCGGCAATACGGTCTGGCACGACCGCAGCGCAAACATAATGCTGATACGCCTGGGGTTTGCTGGAATAGAGCAGGAAGACGGCAGGCTGCTTGTGAAAAGCCAGACTGAAGTAGCCGTCTTTGAGGCTGTTGCTGAATTGGAGAACCTTATCCAAAATAAACAATAGTGGAATTGAATAACAGTTTTAAGCAGCCAGAAGAAAAATGAGTATCATACGAGGAGTTCTATCAGGATGATCAACAAATCAATGTCTGGTAACTAGCACATCATTAGCGTGATCAGAGAGTTTATATAAGACAGTTTCGCTATCATAAATAATTGCTTCCACAGGCTCCGAATCGAGAATGCATATATAACCACAGACCCATTCGGTACTTTCAACCGAAATGCGAAT
This sequence comes from Coriobacteriales bacterium, assembly GCA_031286245.1. Lineage (GTDB taxonomy): Bacteria > Actinomycetota > Coriobacteriia > Coriobacteriales > UBA8131 > WQXZ01. Next base: position 8,675 of record JAITUO010000203.1, on the reverse strand, counting down.
AGTGCTAGTTAAGCTGCTAATGTCAATATGGGTACGTCCTGATAGATCTCTCTGGTTTTCATTGTTGGCAGTGATGTAATAATTGGCAACCCCTCCACAAACTAAATACTTGCCATCGTATTCATAGATATCAATTGATAATCCAGAGCTTACTGGTGGATAAGCCCCAAAAACTCGTCTCACGCCTAGCTGTTCAACACTGTCGTCCACTGCGTAAACATAGAAAAGACTATGTCCTTCAACGCCTTCAGTAATAGGAAAAGCAATCGCCCATGTATCAGTCCCATCGGAGGCGAGAGTAACTTGGACATACTTTATACTACCGGCAACACCAGAGTGGCGCAGAATAGAATCTTCAAAAATGGCTTCAGTTATAGCATCAGCATCTTCAATGTCGTTCGTGCTAATTACTCCATTTGGATTGGTGTCAGCGCTCTGTATACCATCCACTTCAGTTTCTCCAGAAGAAGATATCGGGGCTTTACAGGCGGCAGCAACCACCATTGTGAAGAATAGTAACGAAATGATAGTTACACGAATGAAATGTTTCTGTGATTTGCTCATTGAACTGCTATTTCGTTAGATCAGACGAAAAAGGCACCAAGGCACGTAGGTTCACTTTTGTGCCACCACCATGAGCCAGTATTACGTCACTAAGTTTATTAAAGTAACGCTGATCGGAGTGAGAAGAAACGTATAAGTCGTTGGTTGAACCCGTGTGTTGATTATAGTCTACAAAGAGACCGTGATGAAAGCCAGTCATAGATTGAGGGTTTCTACGAATCTGAATGATATCTTCATCATAAATATTGTTTATCTGGCTTGATAGTAATGACGACACTAAGGTAGTTGTAACGTGTGGTATGCCACAAGGTTGAGTTGTAGAAGTTGCCGCATTCCAGAATGCTTCAACATTTGCCCACGGGGTGCTGGCGCCTCCTTTGTGTCCAAACCATCCCGTAGGTAAATCGCCGTTATCGTTCATATTTGATCATGGCTAGTGACAGGCGTCTGCGTGCTGTTTTGAGCAAACGCTTCACTTCTGGCAAGCAAAAAGGAGGCAGATCCAGCTGCAAGAGTTGATAAAAAAGATCTACGAGACAATTTGTTGTCCATTTTACCCTTCTTCGAATTACATAATAAATACTTATCTATATGCTATCAGATGAATAATATACTGTCAATTGTGAGTAATAACAGCTTTTGTCAATCTGAAACTAGGCTATTAACGGCTAATAATCAGTCGAAAACTGAGCCACTTGGTGCACAATCTCCAGAGGGTCAACGACTTATCCAGGGGTGTGAGGAAGTGATTAGTTTGAGCGAGAAACACACGATCAACGCATTGCATAACAAGGGTAAGTCAATGCGGAAGATCTCTGAAAAAACAGGTTTCAGCCGAAACACAGTCGCGAAGTGTATGAAACCATTGGCTATAGTTTGCGATCAAAAACATAGCATAACAAGCTGGAACCAGGCAAAAGTAGACCAGGTTTTCTCCACATGATTAATTTCAAGCTATCCAGCTGCATATTATGTTAGTATCGTCCGATACGATTCGGAGGTGCAAAATGACAGCTACAGGACTTGTTCAATTTGACGATTGGGTCGATCTGTACGCCGATCGCGTTGAGACGATGCGTTCCAGCGCAGTTCGGGACCTGTTTGCCGCAGCATCACGCTCCGACATAATCTCGCTTTCGGGCGGAATGCCGGACATACGCAAGCTGCCGTTGGACGAAGTGGCAGAGGTCACAGCCAATGCTGTGCGCGAAGAGGGCGTAGCCGGTCTACAGTATGGGGACACCCAGGGACGTCTGCAGACCAAGGAATTGATCTGCTCGTTGATGACCGATGTCGGCATCGAAATCACTCCAGACGATTTAACCGTTACTACTGGGGCTCAGCAAGCGCTGGATTTGTTGGCTAAGACCTTTGTTAATCCAGGCGATTTGATTATTACCGAAGGGCCGACATATCTGGGAGCACTACAGGCTTTTTCGGCTTATCAACCAGAAGTGTTGACTATCGAGATGGATAGTCAGGGCATGCGGACAGATATTTTAGAAGCAGAACTCAAAAAGCGGGGCAAACGCTGCGCCAAGTTTTTATACACTATTCCGGATTTTAATAATCCGGCTGGTGTGACCATGAGCCTGGAGCGTCGCAAGCATCTGCTGGAGTTGTCCCATGAGTATGAGATTTTAATTGTTGAGGATGATCCTTATGGACGTCTGCGCTTTGAGGGTGAACCGATCGATCGTCTGCGCTCAATGGATGACCAGGTGATCTACTTGGGTACGGTGTCCAAGATGTTTGCTCCGGGACTGCGTACCGGGTGGGTGATCGCACCTTTACCGATCCGCCAGAAGATCAACCTGGTCAAGCAAGGCACTGACCTCTGCGGATCTGCGCTATGCCAGGTGATAGTTGAGCACTACTTCAACACCACTGACTGGAGAAGCACCCTGGGCAGTATGATCGATAAATATCGCGAACGTCGAAATGCCATGCTGGCAGCTTTGCGTGAGTATTTTCCGCCTGAAGCCAGTTGGACCGAGCCAGTCGGCGGTTTCTTTGTCTGGGTGACCTTGCCGGAGTACCTGGATACTCCACAGTTGTTGAATATCGCTTTGGACAATGGCGTGACCTTCGTACCTGGTGATGGCTGTTATCCTGCTAAAAGTGGCAAGGGTAAAAACGCCATGCGTATTGCGTTTTGTTATGAGGAACCAGAAAAAATCCGTGAAGCTATCCGGCGGCTCTCATTGGTTATCGAAGAGCGGATGGCTCTGTACCGGGCATTCCGCGATGCCGGAGCGCTGTGAGTGCAAGTATTCAAAGTATTAAGAGCGCAGGCTGGACAGCCGAAATAACGCGCTGAAATAGGAGGGAAGATGTCATACAAAGTAGCGGTCCTGATGGGCGGAAGCTCATTCGAGCGAGACTTCTCGTTGGCTAGTGGCCGCCATGTCCTGCGTACCCTGGAGGCAGCAGGGCATACGGTATTACCATTAGACACCGGTGCAACGCTGGTCGAAACCTTACGCCACGAGCAACCGGACGTCGCGTTTATCGCTTTACATGGTAAACACGGTGAGGACGGTACCGTCCAGTCATTGCTGGAGTTCTTAAGCATTCCCTTTGTCGGTTCGACCTCCAGCGTCTGCCGCTTGACCTGGGACAAGAGCATGCTGCCAACGGTTGTCATGACCTACCGGCGCACCGGCGGCACAGCCAAGGCAGCGCGTTGGCCGCGTGGCATCTGCCTATCTGCCACAGCCTTAAAAGATCTCGGAGCAGCCGGTGCGTTAGACCTGGTCAGCCAACGTTTACCCAGTGACTATCCATATGCAGTACTACCGTCTTCCGGGGGCTCAGCCATGGGTATCTCCAAAGTCGAATCTGCCGATCAGTTGGCATCTGCCTTACTGGAAGCCCTGTCATTTAATGACGAGGTGATCATTGAGGAGTGGGTAGACGGAGTCGAACTTGCGATCTGCATTCTGGGCGAGGGAGAAAACGCCGAAGCCTTGCCACCTATCGAGATCAGCTCTCAGACCGGGTTTTTTAACACTGAAGCACGCATCGACCCGGAGTTCGTCGAATACTACATCCCAGTCCGCAATGAGTCGCTCGCCGCTGACGCCGACCCTGCTGTTGTCAATCAGGCACGGGTACAGATTGCGGCTGCCGCGCTGGAGGTACATAAGGCTTTTGGTTGCCGCGACCTTTCGCGTGTCGATATGATCTGGGACGTTGCTCAGCAAGCACCGAAAGTCTTAGAGATCAATGTCGTGCCAGGCATGTCGGAATTCTCCCTGCTTCCAGCAGCTTTAGAGGCCTCGGGCATCGGTTTTGGAACGATACTCAATCAACTCCTGGATAAAGCAGTCGCCAGAGGCAAATAACATAGGGAGAACCCCGGGGTATTCCAAATTTGCCAGTTAACGTACTTGGCACATAGAAGGCTCCACAGAAAAGCTGAGAATTGGCGAAAACAATGGAAAAGGCCAGAAATCATGCCAGTTAATTTGCGAAAGCAGCAGTTATTCTAGAAATGAAGTAAGAAACGATGCGTTAATCTTGGAAAACGCTAAAAAATGTATTTAAAGACAAGAGCAGCCATGGTATAATCCAAAAAAGGGCTAGAAAATTGGTTAAGGATGAAATCATGGCTGAGTATATATCACTCCAAAAGCTACACAATCAAAACAAATCGTCGGATCGTTGGTCAATAGTACGCGAAGAAGCTAATAAACGCTTAAATGCAGAATCAAGCTATCGGACAGGGATAGAGATCGCCACTGGGGAGATCTTTCTAGCTATGCCTACTCAGTTATCGACATTGAGTGAACGTTTGCTACGTGTCGAGAGAAAGGTTTCGCATCTATGGCGAGATTTACCGAGGATAGCAAAGTGGGCATACTTTCGTGGGCTGATAATTGACGAAATGGTCAGCACGAATGAGACAGAAGGCATCCATAGCACTCGCCGACAAATTGCTGATGCAATGGAAAGTGCACTTTCTCAGACTACCCAGTCACCGAACCAGAAGACAAAGCGATTTACGGAATTCGCCAAGTTGTATTTACAACTAACCGATGAAAACCCGATCTATCCAAGAAAGCCTTCGGATATCAGAATAATCTATGATGCTGTGATGGCTGGAGAGCTCAAGGAAGATGAACAGCCTGACGGAGAGTTTTTTAGAAAAGAATCTATAGATATAGTTGCTTCACATAAAACCATTCATCGTGGAATAGTACCGGAAGCAAAAATCATCAGTATGCTTGAACAAATGATCCATCTGGTTGATTCATCAGGGATCCCACCACTTTTTTCAGCAGTGATTTCGCATTTTCTGTTTGAATACATCCACCCATTCTACGATGGGAACGGCAGAACAGGCCGTTATCTATTAGCGCTTTATCTAGGTAGGTCACTGTCATTAACTACTGTGATGTCGATGTCAAGAACTATTGCAGAGAATAAAAACAAGTATTATAGATCCTTTGAAAGAGCGGAAAATCCTTTGAATCAGGCAGAATTAACTTTTTTTGTTATCCAAATGCTCGAGTTCATTAGGACCGCTCAGGATTATGCGATTGAGGATCTAGAGAATAAAACATCAATGCTAAGCCAAACAAAAGACACACTGCACGAAAAACTGGAAAAGGCCTACGATCTGACGATAAAAGAGACAAGTATTCTATACATGGTAATACAGCAGCACTTGTTCGATGTCTTCTCAGAGATAACACTTGCTGATATTGTTGAAAACAGTAGTATGCAAACACAGACAGCAAGGAATCAGACGCTCAAGCTAGTAGAGAAAGGCATATTGCAACAAATCTCATTGCGGCCTTTGCGGTTCAAACTGACTGAAAAAGTGTTAAAAGAACTCAGCATTTCTGATGTATTTATCTAGATAACATGAGGGGAAACTGCCTCAATCTATGTCACTGGGTAGGCTACAGTCAGAGCGAGTAACTACTCTTTCTTTGCTATATACAGGCATTTCCTGGGAATTTCGGAGTTTCTGCCGGAAATCGGCCCTCATGTATAGTTCTCTATTGGTTTCACACCTATAGAATTCTGCCTCGACTCATCTACCTGCACTTTTAAATTGTGGAGAAAACCAGATCTCGCTTTGCAGGCCAAACAGCCATACATGAGAGCCCTTTTAAGGCAGAAACTCCGAAATTCCCAGGATTGCCAATTTATAGGCTATACAGATGCATAGAAATCAAGTAAAAGAGCTCAAAACGCTTGATATCTTAAAGTTAACATCTCTATATAGTCAAAAGTAGACGTGCAAGCCCAGGCTTGCACGCTTCTCGGCAGCTGCGCTGCCTCGATTGACTAAGTTGTTTTCTCCACATGTAAAATCGGATACGGTTGAAGCATCAGGAAAGTGAGCCAAAAGATTGAGTAATCAAGGGTCATTGAAGCGCCAAAAGCCACAAATCACCTTCACACTACTTGACTAAAACCTTTCGATGTGTTTTCATCCTACAAAATGAATATCGCACAAACCGTTGACGCGGGAGTAAAAACAGCAGATGCGCTGTACAGAGATTCCGGGTAGCTGAGAGCCGGATAGAAATGCAGGCTGTTAAATGGGCAACTGAGGGCATGGTCAAAAGAGAGACAGCAACAAACTCTGAGTATTCCATGACGTGAGGGCATACGTCAGTTGCCGGGGATATGAAGGTATCTCGATAAGAGCATGGGTCGATCCCCATGAATCAAGGTGGCACCGCGGATAACGAATTCGTCCTTGGTAAAGCGTAATGCTGTACCGAGGACTTTTTGTTTGGGAGGAAACAAGTAGTGAAGCAGACTAGTGGCTACCAGAGACTAACCAACCAACACGCGGTGTTTCGATGGCGCTATTGTTTCGATGGCGCTGATAAACAGTCAGGCCAATCAACAGACTGGTATATGAGACCACGTACTACGACAAAACGCTTAACGAATAACCCAAGGAGTTAACAAAATGATAAAAGAAGCGATTTTACAATTGTCCATGAAACAGGACCTCAGCTACGAAACTGCTGAGGCTGTAATGCATGAGATTATGACCGGCGAGGCATCCCCCGTGCAGATGAGTGCTTATCTGACGGCGCTGAGTTTGAAAGGTGAGACGATTACTGAGATCACGGCATCGGCTTTTGGAATGCGCGCACATTGTGTGCGTCTGCTGCATGAAGTCGATGCTTTGGAGATTGTCGGTACCGGTGGTGACCATGCCTATTCGTTTAACATTTCGACCACAGCCGCCATCATTGCTGCTGCTGCCGGTGCTCCGATTGCCAAGCATGGTAACCGCAGTTCGTCCAGTTATTGCGGATCGGCTGATGTACTGGAAGCACTAGGAGTCGATATTAATATCCCACCAGAGAAAAGTGTGGAGCTGCTCGAAAAGATCGGCATCTGCTTTCTATTTGCGCAGAACTACCACATCGCCATGAAATATGTCGCTCCAATCCGCCGTGAACTGGCTATCCGGACGGTCTTTAATATCTTAGGGCCTCTGACAAATCCAGCCGGAGCCAAGATGGAACTGATGGGCGTCTACGACCGCGGCTTGGTTGAACCGCTCGCCCAGGTGATGTGCAACCTGGGGGTTAGAAGTGCCATGGTTGTCTACAGTGAAGATGGGCTGGACGAGCTAACCTTGTCTGCTCCGACATTTATTTGCGAAGTGAAGGATGGTTGGGTGCGCTCCTATACAATCACACCCGAGCAGTTCGGTTTCCAGCGTTGTGCAAAAAAGGATCTACAAGGCGGAGCTCCAGCCGAAAACGCCGAGATCCTGCTGGCGATACTCAAAGGTGAAAAAGGCCCGAAGCGCGATGTGGCTATCCTCAACGCAGCAGCGGCTCTGTTTGTGACTGGTCGGTATGAATCGATCGATGTGGCTATTCCGGTAGCGAACGAAGCGATTGACAGCGGAGCCGCCCTCAGCAAGCTGAACGAATTCATCCGTTACTCCAACGAACAGTAGGAGCGAGGTGATGTGGTGGGCATCCTCCAAGAGATAGCAGTTCGCACCAAAGAGCGTATTGCGTTGCTGAAACAAACCTTGTCTTTAGAGGCTGTCATCGAAGCAGCAGCAGTTTATCCTGTGGATAAGACCTTCGCGTTTGAGCAAGCTTTGCGAACAGATGATATCGCATTTATTTGTGAGATCAAGAAAGCTTCTCCATCCAAGGGAGTCATTGCCGAGGAATTTGACTATCTCAAGATTGCTTTAGACTACGAGACAGCCGGTGCACAGGCGATCTCAGTTCTCACCGAGCCGCACTACTTTCTGGGTAGTGACCACTATCTTAAAAAGATCGCTGGTGTTGTGAAAACCCCCATACTGCGCAAGGACTTCGTAGTTGATAGCTATATGATCTACCAAACCAAGCTGCTGGGAGCCAGTGCAGTTTTGTTGATCTGCTCATTGCTGAACATAAAAACCCTGGCTGAATACATCGCCATAGCAAACAGCCTTGGCTTATCTGCCCTGGTAGAGGCACATGATGAGGCGGAGGTGCAAATGGCTCTATCAGCTGGAGCGAGAGTTATCGGTGTCAACAACCGGGATCTGGAGACTTTCGAGGTAGACATATCAACCAGTGAAAACTTACGGCAGTTAGTACCAGCTGATGTCCTGTTTGTTGCAGAGAGCGGTATTCATACTCCAGAAGACATCGACAGGCTGCGCGAGTTAGGTGCTGATGCCGTGTTAATCGGTGAGAGTATCATGAGAAGTGTGGACAAGAAAGCTGAGATTGATCGGTTGAGGGGATACCAACAGGGGGCAAGACAATGGTAAAGGTCAAGATCTGCGGTCTGACTCGAATTGAAGACATCGAGGTTGTCAATGCTGCGCAGCCTGACTTTATCGGATTCGTCTTTGCTCGTAGCCCGCGTAAGATTTCACAGCCAAAGGCTCTGAAACTAAGACAAGCTTTGGTTCCAGACATCAAAGCTGTTGGAGTGTTTCAAAACGAGCCGCTCGAAAGCATCTCTATTCTGGCCGGTGAGGGTGTGATCGATGTTATCCAGTTGCATGGTAATGAAGACGAGAGTTACATCGAAAAGGTCAAGTCGATGACGGGCAAACCGGTCATCAAGGCTGTTAGCATGATCAAACCGGATGATGCAAAACGCTGGGA
>JAITUO010000172.1 GCA_031286245.1 Coriobacteriales bacterium | reverse complement strand
TCTTCCTCAAAGGCGAGGGACACTTCCTGAACACCATAGACCGCTACCGCCGCTTCCCCAAAGGTTCGGTGGTTTTCATGCTCGACCAGGATGATCCCTTCGAGGCCTACAAAGCCATTGGCGATTGGCAGTCGCTGGCCACCGGTATCACTGTTGACCTGCTGCAAATCGGTTCGGTTCAGCAGTGCACCGACTTCGTGAAGCGCGCCTTCGACACCTTTGCGCCCGGCGGCGGCTTCATTTTCATGCCCAACAAGCCGCTGCTTTGCGCCGACGATGCCAAAACCGAGAACCTGATTGCCGTTTACGAGACAGCCAACGAGCTGAGCCGACAGTAGAGGAGGGGAATGATGAGCGAAGAAATGAATGCGATCGGTGCGATCGACGTAGCTGGCGATGCAGCTGGCGACGTAGCTGGTGATGCAGCTGGCGACGCGACAAGCGACGTAGCTGGCGACGAGTTCGACTACACCTTGGAGGACCTACTGGAAGAAGCCAGAAACGATCCCAGTTGGGAACCAGACGAACAGAAGCGAGCAGAACTGACTGCAGCATTGCAATTCCAGTTGGGCATGTAGGCGGCTTAGGCATCCGACATAATAGCCTGCGCCGTAGACACAACACCAGCGCCGGCATTAACATAGGGAAGCGAGGAGTTGGACAATGATTGATATGAATAAACTGAAAGATCTAATGACTAATATGGATGAACCCGCGGTCTATCAAGCTGTCACCGAGGTGATGACCGATGGGGGAGACGAGGCTTTAGCTGCTTTGGAGGTCTGTCAGGAAGCGATGACGGAGATCGGCAACCGCTATGAAGCCGGCACCTACTTCATCGGTGACCTGCTGTTCGCGAGCGAGATCATGACTGCAGTCGTGGATATACTGAAGCCAGCTTTGAGTGCCGGCAGTATGACCAAGCTCGGCAAGTTGGTGATATGCACAGTCAAGGGTGACATCCATGATATCGGTAAGAATATCGTCAAAGGCATGTTGGAGGCTGCCGGTTTCGATGTGATTGACCTCGGTATCGATGTCACACCAGCCCAGATCATTGAGACGGTAAATGCTGAGGAAGTGACAATCGTGGCGCTGTCCGGCGTTTTGACGCTGGCACTGCGCTCGATGCAGGATGTGGTCAGCGCCTTTATTGCAGCAGGAGTCCGCGAAAAGGTGCGGATTATCATCGGTGGCAACCCAGTGACAGCTGACGCCTGTGCTATCATTGGAGCCGACGAATGGTCGAACAGTCCGCAGAAGGGTGTGGAGATCTGCCGGGCTTGGGCGAGCGCATGAGAGTGGAGAGTTATGGGTGCAGGGGTAGCTTAGAGTTAGAAATGTGAAGCGAGCAACAGAGAGGTTTTATGCTACAAAGATGGCTTGTCAACGGGGGTTGACAAGCCATCTGCTTTAATTAGAAGAGCCTGGAGTTTTATTTGAACAGCTCGTCCAGCAGATCCAGCAGGTTTGTGGTTTTGGTTACATCAACAGGTTCCACCAGATCTTCAGTATTCGACTCCGCGGTTTTCTCCTCCTGATCAGTAGTACTCGGCGCGTCGAACCCGTACTTATCCAGATATGTGTCTCGGGCTAGCTCGATCAGTTTCGAAGCTGCTCCGCACAGAGGATACGAGAGGTCGCATTCCAGACCACAGATTCCGCATTTCAGAGTGGTCATGTAGTCTTTGAGGTTTTTCGGCAGCTCCATCGATTCGGGCGGCGGAATGATGATCCTCTCCCAGTTGGGATTCTTGCTGACCTGGGAGGTGAGGTATTCGGACAGTTCAGCCCCGGTTTCGAATGGCGCAACTTCTGGTTCAGTGAAATATTCTTCAACCAGGTCATCGTCAAGCAGGCCCATGACCAGTTCTTCCTGTCTTTTTTCAAACATCGTGATGAGGAAGAAATTGGCGGTTCCCAAGGCGATGATGATCGCCAAGGCACTCCCGAAAGCTACCTGGGCTATTGGTTTTTTGAGGTCAGTGACAGTCTTTTTGGCTATAGCAGTGAAGTATTTGAAGTGGAATATGAAGTGGATGAGCACCAGGCCGGCCATCGTAAAAGCCGTCCACATATGGAAGGTTGCCAATGGCCGACTGAAGTTATCAGTTGGGATGACTACTTTGGAGTTGATTAATCCGGTGACGGCGAGTGTGATGATCACGATCAGGAGGAGGATATCTATTATATAAGACACGATTCTTTTAGCAGTGACCGGTTTTTTCGTGAAAGCGCTGGTGAACAGGCGTCTTGTTATGCCGATGAATGTCTTGATGTTCAAGCCGATATGCAACAAAGCTACCAGACAGAATGAAATCGCTATTACCTCATGGAAAGCAAAGCTGGTAAACGAAGCTAAAACCAAAGGGATTAACAATCCTGTCATCACAATATCCACAATGACTCTGATGACCCTGGTGACCCTCATTTTGCGACCTCTCTCAGTAGAAGCGTCTATTCGCCAGGGGCCTCGGAAATCCCTGGCTAATAAAGCTGTTACAGCGGAATATGATAGCACTATCATTGGTATCCATAAGCAAACACTGATGGTCTGCTAGAGGTGGGGGAGGCTTCATGAATTGGATGCATCAGGGATGCATTAGGCGTAAACAGACGTAGACCGATCGCACCTCTGCTACACACTTCAAATTGCGCTTGACTGCCATTGGCAGTCAAGCTCTAATTTATATAGTCATACGAGAGGCTGAGACAGCATAGTTGGTCGAGCTTAGTCGAAGCGAGTCGAGGGTGGCTAGTCGAAGCGTGTTGCGTGTATTCAAGCTCCCTTGCCACAGAATCATCATAAATTAGTACGAAATCGCGTTCACATACGATTTGTCTCGTTGATTTCTATCGAATCTAGCCTTTTCAAGGACTTTATGACCCTGATTCCAGCTCATGATCGTACGTGAACGCGATTTTGTACTATATTTTCGCATTATTGTGGCACGCGTGGTGATTTTTGGCCAAACGGTCAGCAGCCGCTAAACCATGCTCGAACAAGCATTAGACGGTTTTATGGCACAAAATTGCGGTTGAGGGGCATATATTCGACACATTTAGTCGAATATGGCCATGTTTAAACTAATATCAGCTTTATAGATACCGAAAAGCGCCCCTCAACCGAAAATTTGTGCCATAAAACCACTTTTTGTATGGACAAGCCATGTGGTAGCTGGCTGAGACATGTGTCGGCTGGTGTCGGGCATGTGGTGGCGCTTGTACTGGCTGGCTGAAACATGTGTCGGCATGTGGTGGCTTGTGTCAGTATGTGGTGGCATGCCCCGGCTTCTTTTGACCCTGGTTTTCTCCCCATAAAAATGCGCATCAAAGTGTGGGTGATCCAGGCTTCACACTTGCACTCCCTCCATATACTGCCTAACAGGCAACAATAGAAACAAAAAGAGTATAAAACCTGGGAAACTAGACTTGAATTTAGAGTATACTCACATCGAGAGACTTCAGAGAGGGGTCTATCTAAACAGCAAGGACGGAATAGGGAGTAGATGCTCGAGATGGCACATGCATTATTGGGACCGGATGTAGTTAAGCAGTCAGAGATATTCTTCACGCTAATACCTAGCACAATCAGTGAATTTATAAATAATGTTATCCCTTTTCGTACCCCACACGCGGATGCTGCAGGGTATACAAATGCGAGCCGCAAATGGGCTACTACGCAAATGGGTCACTACGCAAATGGGCCACTACGCAAATGGGTCTTTACACAGCCATTACAAGGAAAGAAAAAAGCTCTTACAGAAAGGTGCTTGTATGATCTGGATAATATGACCTAGAAGGTCATGAGGATAAGCATGATGCTTTTGAGGAGGAGCATGATGCTTTAGAGGTGGAGCCAGATGCCATTGGGAGTGGCATGGCGTGCGACAACCAACAGGCCAAAAGCGCACAAATCTGGCTGAACAAGAATAGTGTGAGAGGAGAACCACAGTGAAGAGGAAACCTGTTTTCCCCAAACGCAAGAGGATTATTACATGTATGCTCACAGCGACTGCACTCATGTTAGCAATCCTACCGACGATCGTATTAGCTTCTTCGGATGGTGATCTACAACCAGAAGGTGATCAAATCATCGAGCAGGTTGTCGATGATCAGTCTGATCAGAATGGCTTAGACCAATCGAACCCAGACCAATCGAACCCAGGCGAAGCGAACCTGGGCGAAGCGAATCCAGACCAATCTGATCCTGATGGGTTGCTTTCAGATGATTCCTCTGATGACTCTGCCACTACAGGTGATGTTTCGGCGGATGACTTGCTGGGAGAAGCTGGCAAGACGATTGCTGATGCCGTATCGTCTGCTGGCAACCAAGACAAATCCAACCAGACCAACCTAACGTCAGACGAGCCGGCTGATGCATCGTTGCTCCCACTGGCTTCTCCAGAAGACTTGGAGCCTGCAACAGAAGGCATCACTCCACTTGATTTAAGCGACGAAGGTTGGATCCGTTATACAGGCACATACTCCTTGCAAATGTCATCTTTTGCGATCACCATTAATAACAACCTAACAGGCTGGTTAGGTTGTGCCGGGGGATCATATCCAAGGTTGTACTCCGCATCCTATTATATTCGGTATAACGACGGACAGAGAACTGCCGACATTACCTACGGATATATCAGAAACTCCATGTCTACCAGCAAATTCTACGTGCTTGTTTATAACGGTTCCACATTTATGTATCACGATATCGGAATTTCTGAGATCGAATCCGTTTGGATGAAGCAGGTTTCACCTGGTTATACAGCCTTATTGCTACAAGGAAAATATACAGGCAGTGGTTTAAATCTCGATGTAAGAGTGACCATGACGCCTAACTATAAAGGCACAGTCCAATACGATTGGCAAATCACAAACTTGGGTGCTTCCAACATCAGTGTTGGTGCTGTTTTCATGATTGATACCGAATTAGAGGGAGAAGATTATGTCCCCGTCTACTCGGCAGGCACTAACAATGGCATGTATATCGATAAAAGTAATGGCTTTGCCAGAGTTTACTTCCCGATTGTTGCTGAGTCCGCTGGTGGGCCTTACGATTATGCAGCCGGCAACTGGGCGGCTGCAATAGACTCTTGGGGTAAAATCACTGCAGTATTTGGCTCGAACCTTAACATCATCAAAAGCCGTGATGTCCCACATAATGTTGGTGATGTTTTGGTAACGGGAGTGGACTCCGCAGTCTTCTTCCGCTACACACCAAGTTCATTATTAAGTGGAGAAACCCGGGCCTTTGCCTATCGTGTCAGTCTTGGTGAGCCGGACGATATCATTATCGACCCCGAAATCTACACTGTCAGCTTCAACAGTGCTGGCGGTTCGGCTGTGCCTTCACAGTCTGTCGAGGAAGGATCACTGGCAACAGAGCCGACTCCACCGACCCGCACCGGTTACAGTTTTGCAGGTTGGAGGCTTAATGGAGTGCCTTACAACTTCGCCTCACCAGTCACTGGTGATATCACATTGGTTGCGGCTTGGAATATTAATACCTATACCGTCAACTTTGACAGTGCCGGTGGTTCGGCAGTAGCCTCGCAGACTGTTGAGCATGGCGCTTTAGCTACCCAACCGACTCCGCCGACCCGTACTGGCTATAGCTTTGCAGGTTGGAGACTTAGTGGAGTGCCTTATGTCTTTACTACTCCGGTAACCAGCAGTTTCACGCTGACAGCGACTTGGACTATTAATACCTATACCGTCAGCTTCGACAGCGCCGGTGGTTCGGCAGTGGCATCGCAGACAGTCGAGCATGGTGCTTTGGCTTCAACGCCTACTCCGCCGACCCGTACCGGGTATGGCTTTACAGGTTGGACACTGGCTGGGGTTGCTTACAACTTCTCGACGCCAGTAACTGGCAATATCACGCTGATTGCTACCTGGGGAATCAATACTTACACTGTCAGTTTCGACAGTGCCGGTGGTTCAGCGGTGGCCTCGCAGACAGTTGAGCATGGTGCGTTGGCTACTCAGCCTACTGCACCGACTCGTACTGGGTATGGCTTCTCTGGTTGGACACTGAGTGGAGCTGCCTACAGCTTTGCTACGCCTGTTACTGGCAGCATCACTTTAGTAGCTACTTGGACAATCAACACCTACACCGTCAGCTTCGACAGTGCCGGTGGTTCAGCAGTGGCCTCCCAGACAGTCGAGCATGGTGCTTTGGCTACCCAACCTACTGCGCCGACTCGTACCGGGTATGGCTTCTCTGGCTGGACACTGGCTGGATCTGCTTACAACTTTGCTACGCCTGTTACTGGCAGCATCACGCTTGTAGCTACCTGGACAATCAACACCTACACTGTCAGCTTCGACAGTGCTGGTGGTTCGGCTGTGGCTCCACAGACCGTTGAGCATGGTGCTCTGGCAACTCAACCTACTGCACCGACCCGCACCGGATATGGTTTCTCTGGTTGGACACTGAGCGGATCTGCTTATAACTTCGCTACTCCGGTGACTGGCAACATCACTCTAGTAGCTACTTGGACAATCAACACCTATACGGTCAGCTTTGACAGCGCCGGTGGTTCGGCGGTAGCTTCTCAGACCGTCGAGCATGGTGCTTTGGCTACCCAACCTGCTGCACCGACTCGTACCGGGTATGGCTTCTCGGGCTGGACACTCAGTGGATCTGCCTATAGCTTTGCTACTCCGGTGACTGGCAACATCACTCTAGTAGCTACTTGGACAATCAATCTCTACACCGTCAGCTTCGACAGCGCCGGTGGTTCGGCAGTGGCATCGCAGACAGTTGAGCATGGTGCTTTGGCTACTCAGCCTGCTACGCCGACCCGCACCGGGTATGGCTTTACCGGCTGGACACTGGCTGGATCTGCTTATAACTTTGCTACTCCGGTGACTGGCAGCATCACGTTGACGGCTACCTGGACAATCAATCTCTACACCGTTAGCTTCGACAGCGCCGGTGGTTCGGCAGTGGCATCGCAGACAGTTGAACATGGTGCTTTGGCTACCCAGCCTGCGACACCGACTCGTACCGGTTACAGCTTCATTGGCTGGACTTTAAGTAGTGCATCGTATAGCTTCTCGACGCCAGTTACCGCTAGTATCACACTGACAGCTTCCTGGACTATCAATATTTACACAGTCAGCTTTGACAGCGCCGGTGGTTCTGCTGTGGCTTCCCAGTCTATTGAACATGGTTCTCTGGCTTCCACGCCTACTCCGCCAACCCGCACAGGTTATGGCTTTGCCGGTTGGACACTTGGTGGAACGTCTTATGATTTTGCTACTCCTATCACCGGAGACATTACGTTGACGGCGGTCTGGAACATCAATATCTATACTGTCAGCTTTGATAGTGCCGGTGGCTCTGCTGTAGTCTCTCAGTCTGTCGAGCATGGCTCACTGGCCACAGAACCTTCATCGCCGACTCGTATCGGCAATGGCTTCATTAACTGGACGCTCGGTGGGTTGCCATATGACTTCGCTACACCTGTCACTGGCAATATCATACTTTTGGCAGACTGGGCCATTAACGTCTACACTGTCAGCTTTGATAGTGCTGGTGGCTCTGATGTGG
This sequence comes from Coriobacteriales bacterium, assembly GCA_031286245.1. Classification (GTDB taxonomy): domain Bacteria; phylum Actinomycetota; class Coriobacteriia; order Coriobacteriales; family UBA8131; genus WQXZ01. The sequence goes on along the minus strand of JAITUO010000172.1, from coordinate 7,126 downwards.
TCGCACAGTCAGTCGAACATGGCTCACTGGCTTCTGAGCCGACTTCACCGACCCGAGTCGGTAACGGTTTTGCAGGTTGGACGCTTGAAGGATTGCCATATGACTTCGCAACACAAGTTATTGAAGACATCACACTGACAGCAGCTTGGGTTTTAAACTCCTATACGGTGAATTTTGATAGCACCGGTGGATCCAGCGTGGATTCTCAACCTGTCGATCATGGTGATCAGGCCACCGAGCCCATAGAACCGACTCGCACAGGTTATACCTTCATGGGCTGGATGATCGAGGAGTCATCGTATGACTTCACGACGTCAGTTACCGGTGACATCACACTGACAGCGATCTGGCAGATCAACTCCTACAAAGTAAATTTCGATAGCACTGGTGGCTCCAAAGTAAACGACCAGTCCGTTGAATATCTGTCACTGGCAACTGAACCATCAAATCCCGCAAAAGCAGGCTTTATTTTCAAAGGCTGGCTGCTTGATGGCAAGCTTTACGATTTTGTGACTCCAGTCGATGCTGATATTATTCTGGTCGCAGCTTGGGAACCTTTGCCTGTCATCATTCCCAAGACCGGGGATAGTCCTCTGCTGGCTCTGTCAGCACTGGTACTAATGATGTTAGGATTTGCCATGCTTGCAAGTCGTGTCAGCAGATATGGTAGGAAATCGTTGAACTAACCGATTAGTAATACTAATTAGTACCAAGTTTTGGCGGGCTGTATGAAAGTGCAGCCCGCTTTCTTTTTCTAATCAATCCATGATATGAATACTCAGCCCCAAAACCGGGAGTTATTGTATACTGTTGTATAAATGGCTCCGCATAGGAGTCATTTGGTTAGTGGTTGTAGGAGGAGGTATATACATGTAAACAAGGATGACTATCTTTGGACCATTTTGCAGAAACAACAGTTTCTGAGATGTTCTTTGCATAACAATATGCGTGACTCTAAATAAACCTAAAACAACAATAGGAGTATTACGTGAATAGAAAACCAATCGATCACAATCACAAAAGAAAAACAGTATGCATACTGGCATCTGTTGTTTTAATAATGGCTACTCTACCAACGATTGTACATGCATCTGTGGATACTGATCAGGCTTTGGAGTCTGTAAGTAATGCGCAACAAACAGCACCAGACACAGGAACTATCAAGCCTCTCGACTTGAGCGACGAAGGCTGGACTTTGTTCTCTGGTGAACACTCACACAACATTACATCGTTTGAGATCACAATTAATGAAAAGCTCACAGGCTGGTTGGGCTGCGGAAAAGAGTTTTCAGATAATGAATGGCTAGGTTCAGCCTCGTATTACCTGCGTTATGATGACGGAGTAAAAAAAGCTGACATCAATTACGCCTTTCGTAACAACTCAATGTATACCAGTAGATTCTATGCTCTTATTTATGATGGCACCTCATTCACCTATCACGACATTGGTAGAGCGGCAATCGAATCAATCTGGTTGAAAGAGGTGTTACCTGGATATACTGCGTTACTACTGAAAGGTAACTATCGTGCCAATGGTTTGGAACTCGATGTAAGTGTTGTACTGACACCAAACTTTAAAGGTACCGTTGAACATGATTGGCAGATCACTAATCTGTCAGCTACAGATGTCAATATCGGCGCTGTCTTTATGATTGATACAGAGCTTAATAAAGATGATACTGTCCCTGTCTATTCTGCGGGTACCAATAGAGGCATGTATATTGATAAGGTTGATGGTTTTGTTCGGCTCTTCTTTCCCTACGTCCCTGAATCTGCTGGTGGACCTTTCGATTATTCAGCAGGTAATTGGGCATCCGATAGTGATTTCATTAAAAAAATCACGAATGTATTTGGTGCTAACCTGGATATCGTCATGAACCGTGATATCCCTCGAGAGTTTGGTGATGTACTAATCTCAGATGTGGATTCCGCAGTCTTTTTCCGTTACTTACCTGGTTTCTTGGCAGTCGGTTCAACAAGAGGTTTCATTTACCACGTCAGTCTTGGCGAGCCTGAGGATATCAAAATGGATCCTCCTTTGTTTGCAGTCAGCTTCAACAGCGCTGGTGGTACTAGTGTGGTCTCCCAGACTGTCGAATACGGGTCACTAGCAAAAGAGCCAGAGCCACCGACTCGCACCGGATATAGCTTTGTCGGCTGGTTGTACAACGGAAAGCCTTATGACTTCGCTACTCCAGTCACCTTCGACATTATATTAACTGCAGCCTGGAGCATTAACAAACACACCGTCAGCTTCGATAGTGCCGGCGGTACTGACGTAGCTTCTCAAACTGTCGAATACGGGTCTTCAGCTGTTGAACCAGCATCACCAACCCGCACCGGATCTGGTTTTGTTGGCTGGTTGCTGGACGGCGAGCCTTATGACTTCGCTACCCCTGTCACTGGCGACATCATACTGACAGCAGCCTGGGGTATTAACAAACACACCGTCAGCTTCGATAGTGCCGGTGGTACTGACGTAGCTTCTCAAACAATCGAGTATGGGTCACTAGCAAAAGAGCCAGCACCACCAACTCGCACCGGATATGGCTTTATCGGCTGGCTGCTAGATGGACAACCCTATGACTTTGCCACTCCAGTCACTCTTGATTTCACCCTGACGGCAGCTTGGAGCATTAACAAACATACCGTCAGCTTCGATAGTACTGGTGGTTCTAGTGTAGCCTCCCAAACAGTCGAATACGGGTCACTAGCTGTTGAACCAGCACCACCAACCCGCCCCGGATATGGTTTTGTTGGCTGGTTGCTGAATGGCGAACCTTATGACTTTGCCACCCCCGTCACTGGTGATATCACATTGACAGCAGACTGGAGCATTAACAAACACACTGTCAGCTTCGATAGTGCCGGCGGTACTGACGTAGCCTCTCAAACAGTCGAGTATGGGTTCCCGGTAAAAGAACCTGAACCACCAACCTGCCCTGGCTATAGCTTTGTCGGCTGGCTGCTAGATGGACAACCTTATGACTTTGCCACCTCTGTCACAACCGACATCATACTGACGGCAGCCTGGGAACCTGCAGCTTCGCCAACTACACTTCCAGAAACTGGCGATAGTATTATCTCAGCAGTGTTGTCACTGGTGTCGTTGTTACTGAGTGCAGCTATGTTTATAGGTCATAGTAGAAGATATACCAGGCTAGCACAGAACTGACAACAAAAACCAGGTTACTTTTCTAGAGTATAGGCGGGCTGCATGAAAATGCAGCCCGCCTGGTCCGCTTCAAACTAATGCAGCAACTCAGAGCAATGCGAGATGTCATTACCAACGATCGCGGTTGTCTCCACAGGCAAATAAACAGTTTTGGCATAAAAAGGCCATTCAGTCGCGATAGCGAGGATGGAGTCGATGATGTCCTTCGGTGCCGAGACATGAAAGCGCTCAGCTACTGCCAGCAGGTCGTTTTTGGTGATGTTTGAATACTTGCCATTGACCGACATCAGGTGGCGACTGGTCCACTGGCCTTGCGGGTTATAGGCGTGGATAAGATCGTAGGCTGGCGCTAGTTGCCATTGGCCAGTTGGCGACATGATGAAACTGAGGTTTTTGGTATGGTCGTCGTTATTGGCCATGGCGACGTTGAAGGTCATGCGGCGGAAAAGCTGGTCGGTGGTCTGGTAGCCGAGCCCGAGTTCTTCGATCGTCATGAAAGCCTGGTTGTAGTCATGGGTGTCGCGCAGGTTGAAATCCAGGCCGGTCATTGCACAGAGAGTTTGCATGTGCAGCTTGTGGCCGGCAGGCGTGCGGTCGAATCGCCTGGTCATGAAGTGGGCACGAGAGGCTGCTTCGTAGAGACGGCAGGGCTGCATGTCCAGGCCGGCGTCTTGCGCCATCAGGTAGTAGGCGTATTCGATGCGGCCATAAGCCTGCTTGCGACCGGGTTGGGCAGCTTCTCCAGGGGCGGACAGGTCGAACTTGATGATCCAGGGCTCGAAACCTTGGGGCAGGTGGAATTGTCCGGAGATGAAGTCCTCGGTTTGTGGATTGAAGCCGACCACAGCTTTGGCGCGAGCTCCACCAGCGCTGGTGCCGATGGCGATCAGTTGGGCGAGCTCGGATTGCGGGGTGGGGGAGGTATCCAGCAGAGCAGTTTCGCGACCCTCCGACGGCTCGGCTAGGACAGCACCACCTTCCGGCGGCACTGCGTGAGCGATCTCGCGACCTTCTAGTGGTACTGCTAGGGCGGCACCACCTTCTGGCGGCACGACTAGGGCAATATCAGGATTTTGCCGATCCTGTCGGAGGTTGACGATCAACGCCTGGCGTGCAGTCTCGACCAACTCGGACATCGCTAAAGCACTGGCGGTAGTCGACTCACGCCGCAGGGCTGGACGAAACTCCAAGGCTCCCATCGCCCGGGTACCGAGATAAGCCAACCGATCCAGTGAAGTGATTTGGTTACGGGAAATTCCCTGGGACGCCATCCAGCTGTCGATCAGCATATTCCCGAAGGCATCCGGCAGGCTATCCGCGATGAAAGCCGGTAAGCCAAAGTAGGTCTCCCGTGACAGGTTGGGGAAAACTACTGCTCCACTGGTGGAAAGCGGCAACAATAGGGGAGACAACTCCCAGCCAGACTGCCGAAAGGATTCATAATACTCGAAAGCGTAGACTCCATAACGAGCATCAAAAGCCAAGGCACCAACCGGCACGTCCCAACAAATCACCTCGATGCTGTTGACTGGCTCATAAACCATACAAACCTCCCGTGGTTAAGCCGCACAAGCGATCCTGCTCCTACCCGCGCTTCCGAGCGCGAGCCCTTTGGCGTGGCTTGCCCAAATTATGCACCTGCAGCGGACTGACCGAGGCCGCTGGAGCCAATTGCTCCAACCAATCCTCTTGCCGCAAGACCTGCAGCACCTTAACAAATGACGCAAGCGATGCACCCTTGCCCGCCTCCAGTCGCGAAACCGTGACAGTGCTGACTCCTGCCCGCTTGGCCAGTTCATCCTGACTCAAATTCTGACGCAAACGGAGAGTTTTCAGTTGCCCACCCAGATACTCTTGCCATTCATTTGAATTTCTATACATCTGACAACCAATCACAAAGTATATGATAAAGGCAAAACATGCCGATAATATATCAGAAACGATATGAAAAGTCCAGTTCGAAGCAACAACAGTAATTGGTATCAGTATTGGCCTCTACTGCGCTTCGTTTTTATTAATAACTGAGTTACTGGTATGGATCAGCTCTGGTGTACGAGTATCCATCGCTGTACCGGCCTGCTTTTTATAATGTGGAGAAAACCAGGTCCAAATCGTACGCCAGAGCTGATCTCTGCCAGTAACTCGCTAATGTCTAGCTTGGAGCAGGCAACAATCACCGGCTCATTCCTGGTTGATAAGAGGGAATCAAGCGGTGAGCAAGCGAAATAGGGCAATGAAAACACTTTGCCATGACTCTGGTGTGTTTTTGGCACAAAATGACGGTTGAGGGGCATATATTCGACACATTTAGTCGAATAAAGCTATGCATTGGGCAGTTTCTACTCTGTATGTACCGAAAAGCGCCCCTCAACCGTCATTTTGTGCCAAAAACCACATTTTGTATGGATAGAGTCATATGCTGGCTACTGGCGGGCACCGGCGGCTTGATTGACATTGGAAGTGCTAAATCTGACAGAGTCTGACAGACTAAGTGCTAATACAGTTGCACTTCGATTGTCATAGTTCAAGGAGCATTCTAATGTGCATTGCACGGTCCACGCTTATTTTGTACCAAAAGTGGACTTGTGTAGTGGTTTTACCGCGTAAACACCTAAATATAATGGAATTCAATTGTATTTAGGCGTTTATCCACTACACAAGTCCACTTTTGGGCCATTTTTTGCGAATTGGCTGTTTACGTGCCTTATCGAACCTTGACTGAGGAGATCGGGCTTGATTGGCTGGATTGGCACGCCAGATTTGCACCCGGGTTTCTCCACAAGCCAGATTTGCGCCCGGGTTTCTCCACATGTCAGATTTGCGCCCGGGTTTCTCCACATGAATTTTAAACGGCTTGCTACCACCTGCCTTCTACTGAAATGATAGGCCAGCGGTTGTGTCATAATTACCAACCACAACTTGAGCAGGAAATCTTTAAGCTAGCAGTAATCACAGGCTGATGTAAATGGAGGTGTCTATGTCAATCGAAAAGTTGCGCACAGAGGACGGATTTACGGAGATCAACCAGATTGATCCGGAGTTCTTTCAGCGTTTTGACGTGAAACGGGGATTGCGGAATGCCGATGGCACGGGTGTTGTTGCTGGGGTTACGAACATTTGCAATGTGCATGGTTATGTGGTCTCCGATGGTGAGGTGCAACCGGATTTGGGGCGCCTGACGTTGAGAGGATATGAGATTGAGGACCTGCTCTCTCCGGCGAAAAACGGCCAGCGCTTCTGTTTCGAGGAGTTGACCTACCTGCTGCTGGTCGGTGAACTGCCGAACCGGGCCGAACTGGCGGAGTTTATCACTGCAATTGACGCCGCGCGCGAACTGCCGGACGGTTTTACTGCCCACTACATCATGGACCCGGCGACTCCGGATATCTCGAATTGCCTGGCCCGCTCGGTGCTTTTGCTTTATGCCGATGACCTGCAGGCCGAAAGCCGCAGCGCTTCCCACGAACTGACGACTGCTATTTCGCTGATTTCACGTTTGCCGCGTATCGCAGTGCTGGCCTACCATGCCAAGCAGGCGGCTTTCAACGGCGGCTCAATGATCATGCACCGATTTATTCCGGGGCAATCCTCCGCCGAGACTTTTTTGTCGATGCTGCGGCCGAACCGGGAGTTCACTACTAACGAGGCCCGCATGCTGGATATCATGATGGCCTTGCACGCCGAGCATGGCGGCGGTAACAACTCGACTTTCGCCGCGCGTGTGGTGACGTCAGCCGACACTGATCCTTACTCTGCTTATTCGGCTGCCATCGGGTCGTTAAAAGGCTCCCGCCACGGTGGAGCAAATGCTAAAGTGCTAGCCATGCAAGCCGATGTCAAGGCCAATGTGCAGGATTGGGACAACGATGATGAGCTGGCTGCCTACCTGGCAAAAATCGTTAACAAACAAGCTTTCGACAACAGCGGCCTGATCTATGGAATGGGCCATGC
>JAITUO010000148.1 GCA_031286245.1 Coriobacteriales bacterium | reverse complement strand
ACAATACCATTGGTGAGCTGGGCCGCTGTTTGCAGCGCGAGATTGATTCGGTTAATCGGGGTGACGATCCGCATACAACTTATCCTCCGCCAGGCAAAGACTTTGAAGCGATTGTCTGTGGATATGGCCTGTGTTCGAATGGGACTGTCGGTTTGACCTCGGATCGCTACCCGCTGGTCATCCCGCGAGGACATGACTGCATCACGCTGTTTTTGGGTTCCAAGGAGAAATACCGCCAGATTTTCGATGAGAACGGTGGTACTTTCTGGTATTCGGCTGGTTGGGCTGAAAGTGCTAATGAGCTTTCCTCCGAAGAGTTACGCAATGCCCAATATCAATTATTCGTCGAGCAGTATGGCGAGGAGCTGGCTCTGGAGATGGCTGATATGTTCTCTGAGATGCTTGTGAACTATTCCCAACTCGGGTTGATTCGATGGCAGGAGTTCGAGGCTGTCAAATTCATGAAGGAAGCCAAGGTATTTGCTGCTCAGTATGCTTTGGAAAACAACTGGCAGTACCAGGAGTTTGACGGCGACAGTCAGCTGATGCGTGACATGCTTCAGGGTAACTGGGATGAGGAACGCTTCATTGTCGTGCAGCCGGGACAGACGACTGCTCCATCATACGATGATGCCATTTTCAAGTGCGTCGACTGTCCAGCACGGTAGGTCGATTCATAATGTCAAGCTACATTTATTGCGTCGACTGTCCAGCACGGTAGGTCGATAGCTCTTGTCTATAGGTCAATGAATTGATATATGAAGACAGCTGTTTTTGCCTGCAATACCTTACACGATGAGATCACCCTGGCTGCCCAGCAGGTCGGTTTCACTGGCGATATGCATTGGTTGGCATCCAATTTGCATAATTCCACTGAGCGACTCCGTGAGGCCCTCCAGTGCGGACTCGACTCTTTAAACTCCTACGAACGCGTGCTGCTCGGTTTCGGTTTCTGCGGTAGCTCAGTATCTGGTTTGACTACCGGGTCTTACCAACTAATCCTGCCGCGTATCGATGATTGCATTTCGCTGATGATCGGATCGATCCGCCGACGAGCCGAACTCTCTGAAGGACATAACAGTATTTTTTTGACTAAAGGCTGGCTGACCAACGAGTCCAACATCATGAGTGAATATCTACATTCATTGAATAAGTATGGCGAAGAGGCTGCCCGATCGGTGATAGAAATGATGTATGCCCACCACGATAGACTGACCTTGATTGATACCGGTGCTTATACTGTGGAGGAGTTCCTGCCTGATGTTATCAAGATGGCCGCGTTTTTTGACAAGAGTGCAAATGTTGTGCCCGGTACACTAGAATACCTGGAGAAACTCTTAACCGGTCCCTGGACCCCAGATCTCTTTATCACAATCAGCCCACAGACATTGATCGACAGTTCGATGCTCAGACTACCTGACTAGCCATTAAAGGTTGAAAGCAAAACCTCCTGGCAACGATTCTCTCAGACTTCATATGCTGTTTTGGCAGTAAGATCCCAGGTTATTGGTGTGACACTGATGTGTTTGCGCACAGCAAAACAAGCTATATCACTGTTGGTTTCCAGAGTCTCATGGTCGATGTGGATATAGTATTGCAGCCTGTACCTTTCGCTGAAGTCGCGCTGTTCTGGTTTGATAAAGTAGTCATATTGTTGGCTGCTCAAGGTAGTCAGTTCAATAGGTGTCGCTTCAATAGCATCAATTGGTATATTGATATTCAGAAGCGCAATATCACCTGGCAATCCCTCAGCCAGGATCCGTTTGGCGTATTGGCGAATTATCCGCTGACATTGTCGCCAGTCCATCTCGGGATGATACCCGGAAAAGTGACTTTCCAGTGAAGCTTCCAATGACACTGCTATCGCAGGAATTCCATAGGAGTGAGCCTCCAACGCAGCACCGACAGTACCACTGACAGTCAGACAAAGACCAAGGTTTTCTCCATAATTAATACCACTGATACAGAGGTCGATTTGTCGCTCGGCAAGTTCAAGAACTGCATGCGAGACTGCCGTGGCAGGGGATCCGTGGACACCATAGGCAGTCAGCTTTTGTCCACCGACCTCTAATTCAACAAAGTCGATAATTCCGACATCATCTGAGTTTGGATAAGACCGCCCCATTCCAGATTGTTGCTTAGCGGGAGCGACTATTAAGACCTCGGCAAAATCGATCACTGCCTCAGCTGCTGCTCGGATACCGGGTGAAAAGACACCATCGTCGTTAGCGATCAGTATCAGTGGTTTCATGTGTTGCTGTCCATTCTTTTAAATGATTACTGGATGACTGGTGGATGACTAGTGCTCCTTACAGACGAATCTGCAACGATTGTTGCACTCCTAAAAAGAGCAGTTGGCAATAGGCCGATATCATAGCATTGATTCTTTTGCTTCTGTGATTCTGTGGCTTGTCTGATATCAATTGTAAATTGCTGGCAATCGGTCGGGCATACCGAGTTGATAAGCCTGGCTGGGATAATTACCTGCGTATTAATCGGTCAGCTTTCTCACAGGTACACAAACTGTCTCATGAGGTCCTCCGACATCCTCATAACCACGACTTAGCCCCATGATTTCCAAGCCTATTGGCCAACCTTGTGGTTGATAACCGTTATCGCTACACCATTGATTGCTCCAGCCAAACACGCAGCCAGCTAGATAGCCCAAATCATCACGCAATCCTTCAGGTGCCAGGCTTTTGACAGACTCATCATCACTGCGGATTGGAATGTACAGCCATTCGGAGGCTGGCACTACCAGGCTCTCATGGTCAAAAGCCATTCTTTCGACCTTTGTGACTTCGGCAGCCAACAGGTAGGCATGGCGAGCGTCTTCTCCCCTTTCAAAGCCGTATTGGAAATCCAAAGACACTCCATACAGCTGGTTTTCAGCCTTATTCTGTATATCGTTCCAAATTCTTTCGCTGTTCTCCCATAACCAATCGATTCCTTCGGCAGATGGATTAGACCCCCCTAATGTCACTCGTTGACCGACCAGTAGAAAAGTATCACGTTTGATGATGTATGGTTCAAGCATCAGGTTCCCTCCTTGTGATTAACCGTGTTCTGTACAAACATTTTGAGGATAGCATGTAGGCCTACTACTGACTAGCTGAGTTGTTTTTGATTGATCAACACTTGTAAGGTGTTTGATGTCCAAACCACAAGAATTCCATTGTTTTTAGCTCTATCGCTTGACTTCTACTCGACTGTATTGCCTATAAATTCGTAATCCTGGGAATCTCGGAGTTTCTGGCCAAAAAGAGCCCTCATGTATGGCTGTTTAGCCAGAAACACCGGATCCGGTTTTCTCCACAATTTAAAAATGCAGGTAGATGGGTCGTAGCAAAATTCTATATGTGTGAAATCCATAGATAACTATACATAGCGGCCTTTTTTGGCCAGAAACTCTGAAATTCCCAGGATTGCTACTTTATAAGCTATACGGTTGCCAATATGTCAAGCAGTGGAGTCAAATGACTCATGATCGACTAGAATGTAGAAGTAACAGGTTTGATAAGGATAAGTGCACCTCGGGAGGGATTACATGCCAAAACTACTGTTCCAAGGACACGGCAGCTTGCGTCTGACTGCTGATGATGGGCGTGTCATTTTCATCGATCCGAATGCTGGCAAAGGATATGAATCTCCTGCTGACATCATTTTAGTGACCCACCAGCACAGCGATCACAACAAGATCAGGCTCTGTACGCAAAAACCAGATTGCCAGATCATCACCAATGTTGAAGCTCTGGCTGGAGGTACCCATAACTCCTTCGACGTTAACGGCATCTTGATCCAGGCAGTCAGAGCGGCAAATAGAAACCATGACCCTGAAAAATGCGTCGGTTTTATCGTAACGATAGACGGTGTGAAGATCTATTTCAGCGGTGATACATCGAAAACACCCCAGATGGAGAGTTTCGCTGAATTGGCGCTGGACTATGCCTTATTCTGCGGAGACGGCTTGTTTAATATGGGGCCGAAGGAAGCAGCCGAATGCGCTCGCATGGTTGGTGCCAGACACAACAGTTTGATTCATTTGGGGCCTGGTTTTATCAGCCGGATGCGCAATAACAGCTTCGACGCACCAAACAAGTTGAACCTGATCGCCGGTGACGAAATCGACCTACATATATCGTGATTGCCAATCTGTCACCTGTTTTGAGAGGAGCAGGAAATGCTTGATCTTAAAAGACGTTTACACAGTTTTTCGCTGACAGCTCTGGCTGTGGTTCTTACAGTCTCTGTCCTGGCCGGCTGTCAAGGTAATGACCCTAGGTCAGGCAACAACCAAGGCTCGAGCAGCAGTCAGATCGACTGGAACAACCTCGACCAGCGGGCGGAACAGTTTGTCATGGCCCTGGTCAACGGCGACTATGCTGTAGCTGCCGAAGGTTTCGATGATGCGATGAATGATGCTCTGGGCGTGGAAGGTCTGAAGCAAGCCTGGGAAGGCTCAGTCAGGATAGCAGGTGAATTCATATCGGTAGTCCGGGTCGATACCGTACCTCATAGTGAGTACGATATCTACGAGGTTATCACCAAACATCAAAGAATCGGGATAAAATCGCGTGTAGTTTTTTCAGCAGATGGCAAGGTAACCGGGTTGTTCTTCAGTTATGTAGAAAATGAATAGCGTCTGCTTGGTGAGCTAGATTACCAAGCTTTACTTCTCCAATGTATATCGCCTGGTGACGATTTTTGCCTCATCCAGCATGTCTTGAGTCAACTTATCAGGATACGAAGCTGCGAATACGATTTCCCGAATACCAGCATTGATCAAACTCTTGCTGCACATCACACAGGGCTGGGTGGTTACATAACAGGTTGCACCTTCGATACTGATGCCATAGCGGGCTGCCTGGATGATGGCATTCTCTTCTGCATGTACACCACGACAGAGCTCCTGATGCTCCCCAGACGGAATACCAAGCTCAGTGCGTAAGCATCCGCGCGTCAAGCAATGCTCAATGCCTTTTGGCACGCCGTTGTATCCAGTAGCTAATATCCTGTGATCCTTGACGATGACAGCACCAACGGCCCGTCGCAAACAGGTGGTGCGGCTGGCGACTAGATGACAGATCTGCATGAAGTACTCATCCCAACTGGGGCGGTTGTCTACTGGAGCGTCAGGGATACTGGTTTCCGGAGGAAAAACTTCATGGTTATCTTCTGACAATGCTGGATGTTTCACAGATTCGAGTTGATTATTTGTTGTTTTATCCACATTAGCCTACTTAGTGCCAAAGATGCGATCGCCAGCATCACCTAAGCCTGGCACAATGTAGGCATGTTCGTTCAAGCATTCATCGATTGCGCAAGTATAGATTTTGATGTTCGGATCAGCTTCGTCCATAGCCTTGATACCTTCAGGAGCGGCGATGATCGCAAGAAAGCGGATCTTTTCCGAAGCTACATTGCGGGCTTTGATGAAGTTGATTGCTGCTACTGCTGATCCGCCGGTCGCCAGCATCGGGTCGACGATCAGCACATCACGGGTGTCAATGTCCTCTGGCAGCTTGCAGTAGTACTCGACTGGCAAATGGGTGTCTGGGTCACGGTATAACCCGATATGGCCAATCCGGGCAGCCGGGATCATCTCCTGGACACCTTCAACCATGCCCAGCCCTGCTCTGAGTATCGGCACTACTGCTACTTTGCGGCCTTTCAAGGTATAGGCTGTCATCTGGCAGATCGGTGTCTCTATTTCGATCGGCTCCAATTCGAAGCCTCGAGTCGCTTCATAACTTAAAAACAACGCCAGCTCTTTTACCAGCTCACGGAAGAGCTTCGGCGAAGTCTCTTTGTCTCTCAGTATCGAAAGCTTGTGCTGGACCATCGGGTGGTCTACAACTGTTACCTGGTCTGGATAGTTGTTCGCGTTTATCTCGCTCATATCTCTCCTCCAATACTATAAGCTTTGTCTGTTTTGACGTCTGCTGGTCATGATGGCGGCTGTTGTTGGTTGAAGCAGATCCCTAGTATTATACGGCCTTATTGTTGCTTGCCAGGTCAGGGTTTAGCTTATCTGGTTTTTCTCCTGGCTTTCTACTAGATGTTTAGTGTTTGGCGTTTTTTCTTTTTCAATTCTCCAAGCCCCGATCTGCCCAGCCAAGGTTCGCTAAGGCACGTAAACAGCCAATTCTCAAAAAAATG
>JAITUO010000144.1 GCA_031286245.1 Coriobacteriales bacterium | reverse complement strand
CAATCTCGCGGCATTGAGCACAACTGTCGTCTGGTTCACCTTCAAAAGGATGCTCACAAAGCAGAGCTTTGGCCAAAAGCCGAGCGGTTGAGGTCTTACCGGTTCCCCGTGGCCCACTGAACAGGTAGGCATCAGCAGTAGTGTTTGTTGCTACCGCTCGCCTCAAGGTATTAGCAATATGCTCCTGACCGACGAAGTCAGCAAAGGTCTCAGGACGGTATTTCCGGAATAAAGAAAGTGCCATTTCATCTCATTGTGGTCTAATGCCAATTCATTTGCTGCTCTGGCTGTCCGTGCCTTGAACTTTGTCAGCCCTTCTGGACAGTCTGGCTCGGACCAGGCCGACAACTGCCGGTACCAAGCTTATCACCACTATGGCTATCACTACCCACTCAAAATGATCCTGAACGAAAGGAATCCCACCGAAAAAATAGCCAAGCAAGGTGAACAGGTTGACCCATAAAATACCGCCCATGGCATTGAAAACCATGAAATGGGGATAGCGCATGTGACCAAATCCAGCCAGGAAAGGAGCAAACGTACGTATAAAGGGGAAAAAGCGCGCCAATACAACTGCCAACGAACCATATCGATCCAGCATCGACTGGGTCTTCTCCATACGTTCTGGCGTCAGGGACTTGACCTTGCCTGAAGCTATGATGACTGATCCCAACCGACGGCCGATCCAATAGTTTGATGTATCCCCGAGTATTGCCGCCAGCGAACAGACTGTGATTAAGACAATAATGTTCAATCCACCGCCTGAGGTAGCAAAGACTCCGGCAGCAAACAACAATGAATCTCCCGGCAGAAATGGCATAAATACCACTCCTGTCTCGATGAAAAGGATCAGGGCTAAGGGAGCATAGACCCAAATTGGGCCAAATTGATTGATCCAATCTGCGATAAAAGAGCGTGGATCACGCAGTAGATCCAAAAGGAACTCTAGTATTGGCATGATAATCTTTGATGACCCTCACAAATATCGCCGGATGAAATGCACGATAAAGCCCAGACGCTCATCAGCGGCCCCTTATGGCTGCTTCTGTCAAGACCTGACCAGGTTCGGAACTTGATGCCGTCTGGGCTGGTTATATTGTCGCATATGAAGGCTGTGCAAGTGAGCGATTGTTGCCGCTTTGCCTTTCAAACCAGTGGTTCGAAAGGCAGGCTGAACAATGGCTCGTTGCGTTCGCCACGCATCAAGATGACATTGCCGGTGAGCACGTCGACATATTGGTAAGACTTACGTTCAACACTGCCACGCTTACGTCGTACCTCGATGACAAATAACTGCTCGTGAGCTTCTGTGACGACGCCTTCATATTCCAATATCTTGGATCGCCCTAGATTGGCCCGCACCCTCAGACTGCATCCTCTGCATTCCATCAGAGTGTCATGAATATGGATGATCGGATTTAAAACAGGCATAACCTGTGGTTGTGAGTCCATCTGCTTACATCCTCCTGTTAAGTTACTTGGTGTATTGTAGCAGGTCAAGGGGCATTTCTCAAGAGGCATTTCTCAAAGGTCTTGATGATGCTTCCCAGATACTGGTCAAATGCCATGAGCTCGTACCCCTGCATCTGTCAAAAGGTTGCCTCAGTTGTTTTATGTCTTTCGTCAAGTGAGGATTGTTTGATAGAATCGCGGCGGCTTTGTCGCTCTCGTAAACTCAATCACTCTTGCTTGACTTCTTTGCGATTGTATAGCCTATAAACTAGGTAATCCTAGGAATTTCGGAGTTTCTGCCGGAAAATCGCCCTTATGTATGGCTGTTTGGCCTGTTTTGCACGATCTGGTTTTCTCCACAATTTAAAACCGCAGGTAGATGAGTTGAGACAAAATTCTAGTTGTGTGAAATCAATAGAGAACTATACATGAGAGCCGATTTCCGGCAAAAACTCCGAAATTCCCAGGAAATGCATGTAAAACGCACTGAAAGAGGAGTCGACAGAGGTATTTGATGTTGCGACTACTGGATGAACCAGAATGGCATAGACAGGATGGCGTTTATTAGTCGATATAGCTTTGGTAAGGCTTGTCTTTTAATGAGCCTTGCAGCCCTCTTCTTTTTGCCATGATGGACGTAGCGAGCCGGTTCACAGGACCCAACAGTGCCTTGAAAAAGAGAATATATCCTTTGGAGAAATACTCCGGTTTAGCAAATTCGGTAGCCTTTTTCTTGTCGAAGGAGTTACTCCTAGCGAACTCCTCCCCCATCGTTGCAAATGGATACAGCATAGTCTCTGCAGCCTCACTGTCTAACAAGCTCGCCGCAAACATGTTACCTTTGATCAAGGTGCCAGCATACTCGCAGTTCAGGTAGCCGGGTAGCTTCTCCAGAAGCTGTTCGCCACATCTCAACTGGGAGGCTTCAGGGAATCCACTCTGTAGAATAAAGCCTATACGTGTCGCAACAACACCTTCAGCATGCGCTTTCGGAGACAGTGTCTCTAAAAACTCCAGCATGATCCCGGGAACGCTCTCAATATACAACGGAAGTGCGAATACGATGATGTTGTTGTTGTCGAAGGCTGCTCGGATGCTGCCCCACGAACTGCGACGGGACAGGTGATGTAATTCACTGGTTCCGCCGGCTTTCGCATAGCCGACTTGGAATTGTTCGATGATCCTGGCTGTATTGCTACGGCTGGCTGTCCTGGGTGAGCAATTAATGATGACCAAGTGCATCGATCATTTCCAATCTATCGGTGAGACGGTATACGCCTAAAGACTGTGCATCGAGATTTGTAGCCACTCGCTTTAACCAGGTATCGAGAAAGACCAAGTCGGCACCGCTATCAATCAATAACCCGATATCGATACGCTTTTGGTAGCGGAGATAATGGCGCATCTGCCTACCAGTGACTTTGAGATGCATGGTGAAGATCGGCAGAATCCGATCCAGTAGGTTTTTAGTCTGGTAGGTGATAAACCCAAACCGCGACCGACTGGCCAGGATCAACCGGTCTGATTGCAGTATTTCCATGAAAACCTGCTGATAATCATCTTGGATCGAGCAGATACCTGGTGTCTTTAACCAACAGTCATAGCAGCCCTGGCAGCCATGAATATCCATCCCGGCGGTATGGATGATCTGGGTGTCTGGCAGCGCATCAATAAAACCTCTGAGTACTGCCTGCGCTTCGCTGTCTTCCTTTGGGATTGTACTGACAACAGTATGCCTCATCGACCTCCTCCCTCCTGTCTGATGTCACCACCTGTCAGAAAGGCTCACGCTTCTTTGTACCCGATGTAGCCATTCTTTTACTAATAGTGTCTGCTTCATTGGATATTACTCCCACTCCATATCCACTTCAACCGCCTTCACACTGATGCCTGCCTGGGGGGATGATTTATCATGCCATGTCAACCCACATGCTATAATCCCTGCTTAAATCACTTTTCTTCAAAGAACCATGCGAGGTTTTTGATGTTGGCTTGATCGAATTATCTCTGATTGCTATCGGTCTGTCGATGGATGCATTTACGGTATACGATTCAAGAGGCAATCAGCGCTTGCCGGCGGTGTAAACGTAGTTCTGATCGGCTTGAAAATCCTGCTGGAGCATCTCGGAATAATCGGTTTCTAAAGACGAAACCAGCACGACACTCAAAAAGCATCACTACTCTGGATACAGATAGCCGAGACCTCTACCGCCTGGGTTTATCCACAATAAGCGTCAAAGAAAACGGGTCAAATTGTCCGGCACCAGGGCATGAGTCAGCATCTCGTCGGAATCTATCAACCCATCCTGATAAAGCTTAAGCAGGCTGGCATCCATTCCTACCATGCCGGCATCAGCGCTGGTATCGATGACTTGAGCCAGCTGGTGTGTACGCCCCTCGCGTATCAGATTACGGACAGCGATGGTGCAGTGCATGATCTCAAACACCGGCAATACACCGCCGTCAATTTTCTGCACCAACTGTTGGGACACGACGCTGACCAGCACCATCGAAAGCTGCATGCGCACCTGGACCTGTTGGTTGGGATCGAAACTGTTCAACAGGCGATCGACAGCGTTGACGGCTCCCAGTGTATGTAATGTGGAGAAGACCAGGTGCCCGGTCTCGGCTGCCGTCAGGGCAATCGAGATGGATTCCGGGTCTCGTAATTCGCCAATCAAAATGACATCGGGAGCCTGCCGCATAGCTGCCCGTAAGGCTGAGGCGTAGTCTTCGGTATCGATTTGCACCTCGCGTTGGCTGACTAAAGACTGTCGGTGTTTGTGCAGGAATTCAATTGGATTCTCTAATGTTACGATATGGGCGTTGCGGGTGTTGTTGATGCGATCGATGATGGTAGCCAGAGTCGTCGACTTGCCACTGCCGGCTGTGCCACTGAACAGCACCAGGCCGTGACGTAATTCGGCAAGCTTGACAATACGTTCAGGTATGTTCAGCTCTGCAGCCCGTGGTAGTTCGAAGGGAACTATGCGAATGACAGCTGCCAGAGAACCGCGTTGTTTGTAGACGTTGGCTCGAAAACGGGAGACTCCTTTGACGGCGAAACTGAAATCATCATCACCGACCGCCAGCAACCGTTCCATCGAGCGTTCATTTGCCAGCTGATAGATCTGACTGATGAACTCATAGGTTCGATCGGGGCTGAGGCCGTCTCCATCCAGTGACATGATTTGATTATCTTGCCGATAGCTGATCGGGCTACCAGCAATGCAGAAGATATCGTTAACGCGACTCTTTACCAAATCAGTCAAGATCTCCTGAGCTTGCATAATCACTCCTCGCCAGTAGCTTTGATCAGCCAGTCAATAATGCGGATATTTCCATCCTGTGTGACCAGTAACCGTACATCCAGGTATCGGTTACTGTCGATGCTAAAAACGCAGCCAGCCTCCAGGCTCTCTGGGCTTTCGAGATCATTGTCTGCTTGAACGCTTGCTTCAGGCATAGTTGCAGTAATCAGAGACTGCCATTGCTCTTGAGATTGTTTGTCAACGATAGCCTGGACTTCAGCCAACCATAGACAGGCTTGTTGATCAGCAGCGTAATATGCTGATGTGGCTTCAATAGTTTTGGCAGACAACCGTGAGTCATAGCGGGCAGACACCAGGGTCAATACCGAAAAGGTTGTCAATAACAAGACCAAAAAGATCGTCACCAGCGAGGTGATGCCGACTCCAATACTGATGCGGTTTGAAACCATGTCCGGCTTAGCCATCAGTTACCACCGCCGGATTGGCTGGCTTCAAAGCAGCTGTTTTATAACTCAACCAAAAACTGCCACCGCCGGATTGGCTGGTATTTCGACCGAGCTGCCATTCAAATAACAGATCATCGCCTTGGGTCACTTGAATAGTAGCTGCCGTATAAACGCCATGCTCAGTCTGGTATGAAGCAGTTGGCTCCAAGCTGAGTGTAACCTGATAGCGAGCCTTGTCTGGGTCAACAACCGATTGCAGACGTCGGTCAAACCTCAAGGTCAGCTTTCCATCACTGACCTGGCCATCATATTTTTGACCGAGCTCTTCCAAGCTGTATCCAGCTTTCCAATTCTCTGCCAGGTTTACCGAAGTCAAACCAAGTTCTGAAACAGCCTTACTGCGCTCCAATGCAGACTGAGCTGCTGCAAAGACCTGCAGGCAGACCAGTGTACAGATGATAAACACTACCATGTTGCCGATCAGTTCGATTAAGAAGCTGCGAGATGTAGAACGGGTGTCGATTGGCTCCAGGACAGTTAGATCTATCTCAGCTGGCCCGAGGGTAGGTTGGTTAGGTTGACGCATCGCTCCTGCACCAGAAAGAC
>JAITUO010000158.1 GCA_031286245.1 Coriobacteriales bacterium | reverse complement strand
ACAGTCGTTGCCTCAACATCCTCGTTGAAGGGCTCGTCGGCGATCGCGCTCATCGGCACCATGCTGATAAACATCATCAGCACCAGTGTGAGCGAAAGAATTTTCATCTGGAGGTTTTTAATACTGACCTTTTTTTCGTGTGGGATTTCTGTGCGTAGCACTCGTGAATGTCTCATGGCTCCTCTCCTTATTAACCCGTCTCCTCGAAACATCTATTAGCTTTTATTGTAAAGATATCATACATCTACTGATAGATTAATAATACGGCAAAGTGCACATAATTAATCATTATCAATAAGCAAGTCATGACATTGACCACTACCGATAGCCATACTATTTTGTCCAAATTGATAGAAAACTATGAAGGTTTCAGCAAATTCCTTGATTGAATGTTCAAACAACACAAATTCTATTGAAAATGCGATTTATCGTAGTGTCCTTCGGTAATTCGTACATATCTGGGATTGATGAGATTGTTTTCCCAAATTTTAAAATGTCGAAGACTTTTTTTAGATAGTTTCTACGTAGAAACTATGTGCTCAAGCAACAAACCGATTACTCCATATATGGGTACAATCCGATAATAGTACCGGTGTCCAGAGTTAGCTTCAAGTCAATTCCTTCGAGCGAGAAAGTGCCTTGAAAAAGATTGTTATCACTCCCGAATGTTATTACTTCACCATCGCGTTTTATCTCAAACCGATTACCTGCAGTACTCCATTCCATATAATTATCTGTCATGACAATCTCTTCGTTGACATAGGAGTAGAGTCCTGCTGTTCCATCAGCTCCGAAATAAATACCCACTGTCGCTGGCCAGGAGTCACTGACTTTCAAGACCTGCATGGCTTCAATACCGTCTATGACAATCCATCTGCCGATCATCTGAGGATCCAAGTCGTCATAGACCAGATCTGGATCTGGGGGTACAAATCCGGGGCTGTCTGGATTGGAGCCATTTGGACCAAAGGGGTTATTTGCATCACCGTTTGACGGTTGCTCAGTGTTTTGCCCATCTCCAGATCCAGATTTGCTTGTCGAATCATCGCAAGCTACCAGAGACAAGCTGGCGATTACAATGGTTATCACCAGTATTGTCAGTATTGATTTTAGTATTCTCTGCACAACAGTATCCTTTCCTCTCAATGTCACTGTTATCCTAACAAGCCAGGCTTGTGGCAGTGTCTGCCACAAGCAGACTATTGGATACTAACTGCTGGAATGAAATTATCGCACCGGTAGATGTACAAGCTGGCGAATTGATGCCAAACTGCTCATTTTCTAGTGGCATCGCTGCGTATTATTCTCTCAGGGTATCGCCTGGACATCAATAAACGCTAATCATGCAAACCTAAGATTAATTAAATAACTCCCGGGCATGAGTTGTGACCTCTCGGGTTTTCATTACATCTTTACCAATTTGATCCATTAATTCAGGTACTCCAGGAAAGGCGATCATAGGACGCAGGTGTTCGACGAAGTAGATATTGGCCTCCTTCTCATACAGGTCGTCATCGAAATCCAACACATAGACTTCCAAGCTGGCTTCCAGACCTTCAAAAGTCAGAGGTACACCTACTGAAATGGCTGCTGATTGCAAGTCACCACCAATCTCAAAGAAGCCGGCATAGACTCCGTCAGCCGGTGGCATGATGCCATCTAAAACTGCGATATTTGCTGTTGGGAAGCCCATCTCACGGCCAAAACCACGCCCCTTGACAATCCGGCCGCGTAAGTGATGCGGTCGAGTCAACAACCGGTTAGCTTCAGCCAGTTTGGTATCTTCCAAACAATTGCGGATCCGGGTAGCACTGACCGGGCGGCCACCGTCATCAAAAAGATGATGTCCATGAGCTTGAGCATTATGTGTGGCAGCCCACTGGCGCAATACCTCGACATTGCCTTGGGCTCCGGCACCGAATCGGAAATCAATACCCACATGGATACCGCGCGGAATACAGTGAGAAGCCACAACACGGTTCAAGAAATCGACCGGGGTCAATGAAGCCAGGTCATGGTCAAAATGTAGGGCTAAGACAATGCGATCTGTTTCGGAGCTTTCAAAGCTGTTGGTTTCTTGGCTGATCCCCCGGGCACTGCCATTGTCCTCACACTTCAATCTATATAGACGTTCGCTGTCTGACAGTAGTTTCCGATGCTTTCGGTCAGGGAAGAACAACTCGTCCGGATCACAGTCAAACGTAACAACCAACAATGGCAGCCCCATTTCATCTGCCTGCTCGCGGGCTCTTTTAAGCAGATATTGATGACCTAGATGCATTCCGTCAAAAACACCGATCGCACAAATTGTCTCACCATAAAACCCCAGATCTGACATGTCCTTATCCTCGTTTCCTTATAATCCCTCGTGGTTTATCATCAACTTTTATAAAACAACTGCTGATAGCATCATTATCCGAGGCTTGCTTCAGCATTTCCAACGTATAGGCCTGGCTGACATGCCAGGGCCCGATAGCGAGCCGCCGTAAACCGGCCAGATGTGCGGGACAGCCGACCAACTCGCCGATGTCTCGAGCCAGGGCACGGATATATGTGCCCTTTGAGACTATGGCAATAATGTCCCAACTGTTGGCTGAACAGTTGAGTAGATCCAGTTTATAGATGGATACCTGGCGTGGTTCAAGGTTGACCTGATGTCCTTGGCGAGCCTGTTTGTAAGCCGTCTTACCGGCTTGCTTGATTGCAGAATACTGTGGAGGTATCTGCATAATGGAACCGACTAGACCAGATAAAACTGACATAGCATATTCCGGATCAGCAATAATCTCAGGCGGTACAAGTGTCCGAGTTATCGTTCCTTCCGTATCATCAGTCGTCGTTGACTGGCCAAAAGCGATCCTGGCCAGGTACTCTTTGTCATATGCCATCAAATGATCGGACAGGCGGGTGGCTGGACCGATACAGACTATCAATAATCCAGTTGCAGCTGGATCCAATGTACCGGCATGCCCTATCCGTCCTTCACCGGTCAGTTTGCGCAGATAATCGACTACATCGTGAGAGGTCATGCCAACTGGCTTGTCGACTAGCAGCACTCCATCTAGAGTTGTAGCACCACGTCGACTGATTGCCATCAGACATTCTCCTGGCCAGCTTCGACAGATATAGAGGGATCTGCCCCTGAGGTCAGGATTGCCTCGGATACCAGATAATGACGAACCGCTTCACGAGCCTGTTGGATGGTGCCAGCGAAATTGAAACCGGCTGCTGCCTGATGCCCACCACCGCCATGGTCACGAGCCAGCTTGGAGGCGTTATAACTCCCCCTTGCCCTGAGATTCACCCGCACTTGGATATCGTCTTCTCTAAGCAGGATTGCCAGTTCAACACCTGCCAGGGAACGCAGAATGTTAACCAGGCTTTCGGATTCATCTGGTGTTACACCCAGCTCCATATAATCAGCCATGGTGACCCAGGAACTGACCACAGTCGGATCAATCAGGAATTCCATGCGTTCGATCAGGCGAGCATCCAGTTTTATTGCTCCCCAGGGACGGGAATCATAAACTGCCCGGGCGATCATGGCTGCATCAGCACCGGCTTCTACCATTTGAGCAGCAGCAGCCAGTGCACCAGCAGTAGTGTTTTGGTAGGTAAACCGACCGGTGTCAGTCATTAAAGCCACATAACAAGCCGTCGCCATGCTCCTGGTGATCGCTTCTCCACTGGCTTGCAACAACTGCCAGACCAATAGCCCAGAAGCCGCAATCGAAGTGTCAGACAGCACATGGTCGGCAAAGCCATCGTAGCCAGGATGATGGTCGATCACGACTTTTGTCCTGGCACGGGCTAAAACTCCTTGAGCAGCGTCTAAACGGTGCGCTTGTGAAAGATCAACAGCAATAAAAATGTCCGGCGAGCCAGAATATTGTTCAGCCGGCAGCCAATTGTATCCTTCCAGAAAACTGTACAGCTCAGGCGCCTTAGTACCACGCGCCAGTAGCTTGGTGACCAGACAACCTCTGGCTGTCAGGAATTCCGCCAGTGCCAATACCGAACCAATGGAATCGCCGTCAGGGTTGATATGGCCGGAGACTACGACACTGGAGCCCGGTTGAAACAATAGAAGCAGATCGTCAATAACCTGCTCGTCAGGCATTAATGTCGTCCTCTTGCGAACCTGCCTCGCCAACGAACAGCTCTTCAGCCCCATCCAGCGGATAACCGTCTGCATCTTTTTCTGTATCTATCGTGGTTGGAGCATCCCTCAAAACAGATTCGATACGCGCAGCATGATCCATCATCGGATCCAGGAAAAAGCGCAGTTTAGGAGTCGCTCGCCAACCCAGTCGTTTACCCAACAAACTCCGGATACGGCCACTGGCGGCCTCCAGTCCGTCAATAGCCTGCCGGTCATCGACCCGGTCAGCCAGCACATAAACCCTGGCGACACTGCGGTCTGTTGACACCACTACCCCACTGATCGTCAGCGTTTGCAATCGGGGGTCTGCCATCTCGAACATCAGAATCGCCGCCAATGCCTCTTTGACGGTCTCATTGTTCTTGCGTGATTGCTGGCTTTCGGTCATGTTACCTCCTTTAGAGCTTTTTATGTGGATAAGCCCGTGCACCTGCCTGGCAGGCACCTTAAGCTGACACGGATAGGCCTCATGATTGTCTGGCTACCTCACGAATCCGGAATGTTTCAATAACGTCGCCAATCTTGACATCCTGGAAATTCTCGATACCGATTCCGCAATCAGTGCCTGCCCGGACATTTTTTACATCATCACGATAGTGCCTGAGGGAAGCGATGCGGCTTTCAAAAATAATCGTGCCGTCACGTACTATCCGTAGTTGATCTGTATAACCGATCTCGCCGGAATCGACGAAACAGCCGGCGATGTTTCC
>JAITUO010000042.1 GCA_031286245.1 Coriobacteriales bacterium | reverse complement strand
TCCAGATATGTCAATTGTGCAGCAGGAGATAGTAAGCTCTGGTGTTCATGCTGCCCCAACAGGTCGAAACGACAACCAATAGTCTCTGCAAGCGTTCCGATTGACGTGACCTCATCATCGATACTGGCTCGAGAACGACCAGCCTGGTTCAGGCGGCGGCTGACAATTGTCTCTACACCATCTGTATCGACTAACCGGGCACTGACCTTTAGTTCTTCTGCATTATCTGCCAGAGCAGTAGTGTCAGCCCGCTCTCCAATCAATAGTTTTATCGCTCCGATCAAGGCTGTCTTACCGGCTCCGGTCTCACCAGTCAAGACTGTGAACCCTGGTGCAAACTCAATATGCGCTTTATTGATCAATGCATAGTTGCTGACCGCCAGCTCATCGATCATAGGCGCTCCCAAAGAAGGTCAGTGCGACCTGTTCATAGAAGTCATGGGTATTCAGTCGTACCAGTTGCAACTTGGTTTGGCTGGAACTGACTGCTACCGATACGACTTCGCGGATGTCTGAGTCCAAATCACCTTGAGCAAGTGCCTCGTTGCTCCATAAAACCTCGCCATCCAAGAACAGTACAATGCGTTGAGCGTTGTCCAGACTGGGCTTAAGCACCACTATATCTGCGGGCCCGGTGACGATTGACCAGGACTTCAGGGAGTGCGGAGAGATCGGCACTACCACCAGCCCGGCATAGTCAGGACTGATCAGTGGCCCTCCTGCAGACAGTGCATAAGCAGTCGACCCGGTCGCGGTAGCCACCAGGACACCATCACCCCTGGCCTTCTCCACAAAACTGTTGTTAATGAACAGGTCGAGGCTGACGATCCGGCCGAAGTTGCCGCGTGAGATCGCTACTTCATTCAAAGCCAGGTAGTGCTCATCTGTCCCGTCATCATATGTCACAGCAATCTCAGCGAAAGCGCGTTCTTCGATGTGGGTTTCACCAGCCATCGCTGCAGTCAGAGCTGGCAGCACAGCTTCAGGCTGTGCGCTGGTTAAAAAGCCCATGCCACCGAAATTGAAGGCCAACAATGGCACACCACTGCTGCCGATCATCCGGGCTACTCGTAGTATCGTCCCGTCCCCTCCAAAGCTGATGACCATGTCATAACACTTGACATTGCTGGCACATTCAGCCAGGAATTGCTCGTTGATCAACAATCGTTCACTGGAGATATGGTCAAAGGTGATGCCTTGCTCATTGAGCCAGCTGGATGTTAACAGGCATGCCTCCGAGACCAGCTCCTTTGTGGCGTTGGAGACTAATAAGACTCGCATCTGGCTTCCTTCCCGTTGCATAATCCTGCGTCTGATAATCGGCTTGGTTGGCTGTCTTCGGCTAGCAACTGATCCTGCAAAGTGTGACTTAGCTGATCATCGGCTTGTTTGGCTGTCTTTTAGCCAATCGCACAAATGACAAACACCTGGGCCGGTTTATCTAGCCGAGAATAGTTTGGAGGTCAATGGTAGCAGGAATGCCTGTAAGTGTCGCCCAAAACAGGAATTCCCGGTTCCCGTCTGCTCCTTTTAGGGGAGAAGATATCAGACCGCGCGGCACTAGTGAAGCCTTGTTCGCACTCGACAAAAAATCCTGCAGCACATGTTGATGCAAAGCCCGGTCGACGACAATTCCACCTTGGCAACCAGGACTGTAGGCCTGTTCCCTGGGCAGTTCGAACTGTGGCTTAATCAAAATCACCATCTGACCTGTCGGTTTCAAAAACAACCTGATCAGGGCCAGCAAACTGGAAGTACGGATAAAGCTCAGATCGGCAACCGCAAAATCGAAACTGTCCTTCAAGTCGATCGGTGCCAGCATTCTGAAGTTGGTGCGCTCCAGCAGTTCCACCCGGGGATCCTGGCGCAACTGCCAATCGAATTGCCCATAACCGACATCGATGGCTGTCACCCGGGCAGCTCCATTCTTCAACAGGCAGTCCGTGAAACCGCCACTGCCAGCTCCGATATCCAGGCAATGCCAGCCAGTCGTATCAATTTTAAAGTGGATAAGAGCGGCAGCCAGCTTCTCGCCACCGCGTGAGACATAAGGTTTATCCGGCCGGACTGTAAGCTGGATATCGAAAGCTACCAACATGCCCGGCTTAAGTACCGAAATGCTGGGGCTGGTAACCTCACCAGCTAAAACAGCGCGGCCTGCCAGCGCTACTGTCGGGTAGAAGCCCCGTTCGACCAGCAGGTCGTCAAGTCTGACCTTTGCTGAAGGCATGTTTGGCTACTCAATTCTAAGACGTTTCCTAGCCGAAGCCCAAGCCGTGTTCTTGCAAAGCCAGCTTGATCCGTCTGGCCAGAGACTCGCTATCCAGACCTAGGAGACGATGCAATTCCTGTGGGGTCCCATGCGTGACAAAACCGTCAGGGACACCAATTCGCAAGATGTCACCAGCCTGACGACTGGTTTCACCAGGCAGCTCAGCAAGGGCTTCCAATACCACAGACCCGAATCCACCGTTTAGAGTGCCTTCTTC
Organism: Coriobacteriales bacterium; assembly: GCA_031286245.1. Lineage (GTDB taxonomy): Bacteria > Actinomycetota > Coriobacteriia > Coriobacteriales > UBA8131 > WQXZ01. The sequence continues at coordinate 1,656 of JAITUO010000042.1, read as the reverse complement.
AAGAGTCACGATCAGATTGAAGCTATCCAGCGTTGCCAGCAGCTCCGTATCGATCGGTTTGACCCAGATCATGTTATAGACTGCTGCCGAGATTTTTTCGTTGGCTAGAAGATCGGCTGCTGCCAGGGCAGGTTTTACCATACTACCGACAGCCAGCAAGACCACATCGCTACCCTCTCGCAGTTGCTCGGCACGGCCTGGCTCCAGTAATCTGGGAGTCCCGGCGGCAGTGGGGTCTGGCTCCAGTAATCTGGCAGCCCCGGCGGCAGTGGGGCCTGGCTCCAGCAATCTGGCAGCCCCGGCGGCAGTGAGGCCTGGCTCCAGCTCAGCGGTCCCGGGTTTCTCCACAGGAAAATCGAACTCGTAGGCCTCACCACGCGGAAACCGGATAGCTACCGGGCCTGGCATCACCAGCGCACTATGCAAAGCATCAGCTAACTGGCTACCGGTCGCTGGTGCGATGATCTTCATGTTCGGCATGGTGCGCAAATATGCCAGATCAAATAACCCGTGGTGGGTTGATCCATCCTCACCTACCAGTCCGGCCCGGTCCAGGCAGAAGATGACGTGTTGGTTCATCAGGCAGACGTTATTCAACATTTGGTCATAGGCGCGCTGCAGGAAGCTGGAATAAATGGCTACGACCGGCAGGCTGCCACCGAGAGCCATGCCGGCTGCACTGGCAACGGCATGTTCCTCGGCGATGCCGACGTCGAAAAAGCGCTCTGGGAAGCGGTGCTTGAAGCAATCCAAACCGGTGCCTTTAGGCATCGCAGCGGTGATGGCTACGATCCGCTGATCTGCTTCCGCCTCGGCGACCAGGGCATCGGAGAAGTACTCGGTGTAGCTTTTGCCTTCAGTTTTCGGCAAGAAACGACCGGTTGTTATTTCGAAGCGGGAGGCACCATGGAATTGTTCCGGATCGGCTTCTGCAGGCAGATAACCTTTACCCTTGGTCGTGAAGGCGTGAATCAAAACGGGCCCTTTGACCTGTTGGGAAGCCAGCATCACCATGCGTAAGTGCTCGATGGAATGGCCATCCACCGGGCCTAAGTAGGTGATGCCCATATCTTCAAACAATGTACCACCGATCAGGAAGAGCTTTGCGGAGTCCCGCATCCGCTCTCCCATATCGACCAAAAACCGACCGGGACTGCCGAGACGCGAGAGACGGTCTTCGATTGTGTCACGAGTCCGGATATATGGACGGCTGGCCCGCAGCCTGGCCAGGTGTAGAGATAAAGCGCCAACATTATGGGCGATACTCATCTCATTGTCGTTCAAGATGATTGTAATGTCTCGTCCCTCATGTCCGATCTGGTTCAATGCCTCAAAAGCCATACCACCCGAGATCGCCGCGTCACCGACCAGAACCACTACCCGCTCATCGTGGTTTTGCTGATCACGACTCAAGACCAGCCCCATGGCAATCGATAGAGCATCGGAGGCGTGCCCAGAATCGTGGATATCGTAGTTGCTTTCGTCTTTGCGGATAAAACCGGAGATGCCGCCAAAACTGCGAAGGCTGTCGAACTCGGCCTGGCGTCCGGTCAGCAGCTTATGAGCATAAGCCTGGTGTCCGGTGTCAAAGACAAGTTTATCTGTCGGAGCGGTATATGCAGCATGCATGGCCACAATGATATCTGTGGCTCCCAG
>JAITUO010000034.1 GCA_031286245.1 Coriobacteriales bacterium | reverse complement strand
CCGAGGTTCGATCCGCCACCGGCACAGCCGATCAGGATGTCTGGGTACTCGTTGAGCTTTTCCATCGCTGCATATGTCTCCAGTCCGATAATCGACTGATGGATCAGCACTTGGTTCAGCACACTGCCTAAGACATAGCGGGTGTCCGGAGTAGTGACGGCTTTTTCTACTGCTTCACTGATGGCCGTACCCAGGCTACCGGTCGAATCCGGTAATTCAGCTAACATCTTGCGGCCGACCTCTGTAGTATCACTGGGACTGGCTACCACACTGGCGCCAAAGGTTTGCATGACAGTCTTGCGGTAAGGTTTCTGTTCATATGACACCCTGACCATGAAGACTTCTAGATCCAGTCCGAAATAAGCACAAGCCATGCTCATTGCTGTGCCCCATTGGCCAGCCCCGGTCTCAGTGGTCAAACCAGTCAGGCCCTGTTGCTTGGCATAGTAGCCTTGAGCAACAGCGGAGTTCAGCTTGTGGCTGCCGGAGGTGTTGTTGCCTTCGTATTTGTAGTAGATACGAGCTGGAGTGTCCAGCATCTTCTCCAAAAAACTAGCCCTTACCAATGGAGAAGGACGATACATGCGATAAAAGTCAATCAACTCGCCGGGAATATCGATGAAACGGTCGGTTGAATTCAGTTCCTGTTTGCATAGCTCTGTGCAAAATACCGGCTCCATATCTGCTACTGTGACCGGTTGCAGGGTGCCCGGGTGCAGGATAGGAGCATGGTCGTGTCCGCCGGCGGCTGTGATCATGTCAGCGCGGACATTGTAATATGCGGTCGGTAGTTCGTCTTCGGTCAAGAATGTTTTATAAGCGGTCTCTTTCATGGTTTCTCCTTCTGGTTTTTCCTCTTGTATGAATTGCGGTGCAAAATGCCGTTCCAGTGGTTTGTCACAGGTCTTTTATCCATACTGGCCCTCTCTTCAAATCGGATACATTTTACACCTCCTCTATTAACCAGCTTAAATAGCCTCATCGACACCATTCAACGCTAAAACGCCCGGAAACACAGTTCTCGGAAGCGGAAGGAAATTTTTGGTTCGGGGTTTAGTTGAACCTGCTGGCAATCCTGTCAAGCAACAGGCCGACTAAGGCCCGTTTGCTTTGGATGCCGGTGTCCTCCGCTCCGGATTCGGTGAGGAAGTGCCATCGATTGTGATCGGAGGCAAAGCCGATTAGCGGATCAGATATGTCGTTGGCGACGATCAGGTCGGCTCCCTTTGCACGTAGTTTGATACGGGCGTTTTCCAGCAGGTTTTCTGATTCAGCAGCAAAGCCTACCACAAAACAATCGCCTTTACGTTGAGAAATCGAAAATAGGATATCTGGATTGTTGATCAGATCGATCGTGTAGGCAACTGGTGAGTCAGTGTTACCAGTGGTGTCTGCGGATTGGTTACCCGGCATGTTACTGGGTACGCTGCTTGATGTGCCGTCTCGTGCACCACCCAGCACGCCACCCGGCGCGTTGCCCTGCACATCACCCAGCACGCCACCTGGCACATCGATGCTCTTTTTAAGTTTATGGTCTGCTTGCTGGGCTGGCTTGAAGTCTGCAACAGCAGCACTGAAGACAGCAGCATCAGGTTGGATGTCATCAAACAACCTAAAGCAAGCTTGATACATTTCTTCCGCACTGGTCACGCGCTCAATACTGACATCAAAAGGATCAGCCAGCTCACTCGGCCCACTGACCAGCCAGACTTCGGCTCCCCGGCGTGCTGCTTCACCGGCAATCAAGTAGCCAGTCAGACCACTGGCTGGCGATGAAATGAAGCGTACCGGATCAAGGTATTCACGGGTTGCTCCCGCTGTAATTAAAAACCGTCGGCCTACTAAGCTGTGACTGCGGTTGAGCTCTACAAGAGTACGGGCAGTGATCTCTTCAACATCAGCCAGCTTGCCTTCTCCCTCATCACCACAAGCCAGATAACCTTCGGTTGGTTCGATGATCTCGACACCGCGAGACTTTAAAACCTCCAACGCAGCCTGCGTGGATGGATCCCTCCACATATGGACGTTCATTGCTGGAGCAATAATCAAGGGGGCTTCAGTTGCCAACGCAGTGGTAGTCAGCAGGTTATCAGCGATACCGGCAGCCAGCTTGTTAATTGTATTGGCAGTTGCCGGGGCGATCAGAAAGACATCGGCTTCTTTAGCCAAAGAGATATGGTGGAGCGGCGCGTCATGCTCATCTATAGGCTTGAGAGCCACTTCGTTTTGGCTGAGAGCTCGAAATGTTGCCGGTGTCACAAACTCTGCTCCAGATGGGGTCATCACCACCTTGACGCGGGCGCCAGCCTTTTGCAACTGGCGCAGTATCTCGCAAGCTTTATAAGCTGCGATGCAGCCAGTCACTCCGAGCAGGACTGTTGGAGCAGTATCTTTCATGGGTATATGATAACGCATCATTTAGTACATTGCGTTTGCTCAATTGTGGTTGCTCTAATGTTTAGACTCAGAAAGTTTTGCCGCAAAAAGGGCCTTTTTGTATGATTTTCTATGTGATTTAATTCGACATGTTTTCATGTACGACTCATCTACCAGGGCTTTTAAATTTCATAGTATAAAAAGCGGCCT
>JAITUO010000026.1 GCA_031286245.1 Coriobacteriales bacterium | reverse complement strand
GAGACGGTTTGTGACATAGCTAGTGCAACTGGCCTTGCAGTAAGTCTGACATAGCACTGCCAAGGCACGATAAAGTGTTCCCAAAAACTCTGAGTCAAGCTGGCTTTTTTGCACTTTGCACGTCACAAAGTGCAAAAAAGCCGGTAACTGACTTATTGAAAACACGAGTTATCTTGCGGTTAATATGGCAGTTTGCACTTCTGATGTCATAGTTGCACTTAGCTTGGCAATCAACCAGGAAAAACCAAGAAAGGGGAAGTTTGATGTTCAAGTTAGAGTTGAAGAAGTATCAGACAAATGTCCGGACTGAAGTGCTGGCTGGCTTGGTGACTTTTGTGACTATGGCGTACATCATCATTGTTAACCAATCAATTCTAGGCTTGACAGGCATCCCTGCCGGAGCAGTGATCCTGGCGACCTGCATTGCATCTGCAATCGGTACTCTGGTTATGGCTATTGCCAATGTTCCTTATGCTCAAGCGCCTGGCATGGGGTTGAATGCCTTCTTCACATTCACTGTCTGCTTTGGGCTGGGGTTTACCTGGCAGCAGGCGTTGGCCATGGTATTCCTTTGCGGCTTAATAAACCTAGCAATCACTGTGACACGCATCCGCAAACACATCATAGCTTCGATTCCTACCTCCCTGCAATGTGCGATTGGTGCCGGTATCGGTATCTTTATCGCCTATATAGGTTTTAAGAATGCTGGTCTGCTGTCGTTTACCAGCGATCCGGGAACATACCTGATGCTGGGTGATGGCAATCCTTTGACCACGACAATCGTTACCGGCTCAGGAGCTGTACCAGGCATGGTTGCCATCAATTCGACGACTTTATTCATGGCTACTGCCTCGATCCTATTAATGGTGGTACTGATGGTTATGCGGGTACCGGGAGCTATTCTGATTTCGATTGTTTTATCGACACTAATCGGTGCCTTGTTGGGATTGACCAGCTTTGATTTCGCCGGTTACATGGCAGGTTTAGGTGATTCGTTTGCTCAGCTAGGCTCGGTGTTCGGAGTAGCGGTGGTCTCAATCCCCTCATTGTTTGCCGATCCTACAAAAATCGTCATCGTAATTGCTACCATTTTTGCTTTCTCATTAACAGATGTCTTTGATACGATCGGAACATTTATTGGCACCGGTCGTTCGACGGGCATATTCACAGCGAAAGAGATCGACAACATCGCTAATACAAAAGGGTTTGAAACCCGATTAGATAAAGCACTTTTAGCAGATGCCATGGCAACTTCAATCGGTGCTTTGTTCGGTACTTCCAATACCACGACATATATCGAGTCAGCTGCCGGTATCGCAGCAGGCGGACGAACCGGCTTGACAGCCTTAACTACAGCAGGCTGTTTTGTGTTATCGATCGTCTTTGCGCCATTTGTCCTGGCAGTACCTGGTTGGGCAACAGCTCCGGCCTTGATCATCGTTGGTGTTTTAATGGCTGCACCACTCAAAGATATTAATTGGAAGGATATCAGTGAAGCCGTGCCAGCCTTCTTCGCAGCGACTGCCATGGCTTTCTTCTACAGTATCACTGTCGGTATCGCTTTCGGCTTTATTCTCTACTGCATCACTAAGCTGGTGAGTGGCAAACTACGCGACATCCATCCGGTGATGGCAATTGTCACAGTCCTCTTCATCGTAAACTTCATCGTCTCGGCGGTGATCTAGCTTAATAATAGACTGGCTAAACCCTGCTAAGAAAGCGACGTAGTTCGTTGGCAGTATATGAGCTACTGTTTTCGACCATGGCTTGCGGTGTGCCGGTAAAGACAGTTTCACCTCCCCGCAAGCCACCCTCGGGGCCCAGATCAATGACCCAGTCTGCAGCAGCCAGCAACTGAAGATTGTGCTCAATCACAATCACTGTGCTACCGGCATCCACAATCTGATTGAGCAGCCGAATAAACCTTTCCACATCGATCGGGTGCAAGCCGGTCGTCGGTTCATCCATCAGGTAGAGGGTTTTTGAACCTTTAGCTGTCAGTAGTTCTTTCACTAACTTCAAACGCTGGGCTTCTCCACCCGAAAGTGTATTCAGTGTTTGACCAAGTTCCAAATAATCGAGGCCAACATCGCTGAGTAGGTCACAAACTCGTTTGATCCGGCTATTCTCTGCAATGATACTCGGCAACTCCTCGAACGGCATTTTGAGGATGGCATTGATGGAGTGCCCCTGGTAAGAAACCGACAAGACATCCTGGTTGAAACGCAGGCCATCGCAGACTGGACAGACGACTTCAGCGCTGGGGAAGAACAACATGTGGCTTTCAATCACTCCCAAGCCACCACAGTTCTCACAGCGTCCGCCCGTAGTGTTGAATGAGAAGTGCCGTGCAGTCAAGCCTATTTCCTTGGCTGCAGGTAACGAGGCAAACGATTTGCGGACTTCTATCCAGACATCGGTGTATGTGGCGACATTCGATCGCTTCATACGTGTTAATGGAGTCTGCTTGATTCGCACAATACTGTCGAACTGACTGAGGCCGGAAACTGTTCCCAGTGACGAAGTAGTCTCCGTTGTCAATGAATCTGTCGATTGCTTTTGGTCTTGCTCGTCTTCCTTGTCTTCATCGTCAAACTCGGTGTCTGAATCATCAGCATACCTCGTTCCCAAGACATCAAAGACTAATGAGGTTTTACCGGAGCCTGAAACCCCGGTTACAGCAGTCAAGAGCCCGGAGCTGAACTCTACGGTCAGGTTTTTTAAGTTGTGTAAGTTTGCTCCGCTGACTTTAAACGAACCGGAAGCCCGACACTTTCCGGCAACAGGTAGCTGTTGCTCTTGTAATAAATACTGTCCGGTAATTGAGCTTGGCTGCTTCATCAGATCTGCCAGACTTCCTTGACCGATGATCTGCCCCCCGTGTTTACCGGAACCCGGTCCGATATCGATGATCTGGTCGGCTTGAAGCATCACATCGATATCGTGCTCAATAACAATGACACTATTACCATCATCACGTAGCTGTTTCAATGATTCAACAAGTGTATGGGTGTCTTTTGGATGCAAGCTGATGGTCGGCTCGTCAAAGATATAGATAATACCCGACAACTGTGAATCTAAAACAGCTGCCAGTTTTAATCGTTGGCTTTCCCCACCGGACAATGTCAAGGTCTGTCGGTCGAGTGCCAGGTATTCCAGACCGACATTAATGACACGCGAGATCTTGGTTTTCAGGTCGTTGAGATAATCTATAGAAAGAGCAGACTCACGTTGACTGATGGTCTTCTCCACATTATCAACCCATACCAGCAGGTCGTCCAACGCCAACTCGGAGAGTTCAGGCAGACGTCTTCCAGCCACAGTGGCCGCGCGCGAATCTGCGGTCAACCGCTCGCCTTGGCAAACTGGGCAATTTGCATAGATAAAGTATCTTTCTAGATGCTTAGCCTCTCCACCCCGTTCAGAAATCCGGCGCATCAGAGCAGTGTAGATGCCTTCGAACTTGCCTCCGACGACAGTCTTGGGCACAGAAGCGTTCGGGAATAACTGATGCATCTGATCACTATTCACCCCATAGAACAGCATCGCCTTTTGGGAATCAGTGAATTCAACTACGGGTCGATTTGGTGCAACAGGAATCCGGTAGTGCTCCAAAGCCGCGTAATAGGAGGTAATCATGTACTGAGCATTGCGTGTGATCTCCCAAAGACTGACTGCTCCAGCCTCCAGGCTGAGTGACTGATTGACCACTGTCTGCGGGTTGACGGTCAGGGTCTGACCGATCCCCTGGCATTCTGGACAGGCGCCGTTACGGGTATTAAACGAGAACCATCCGGACGTCAGTTTGACCATCCGATGGCTGCAATGCGAGCAATACATGTAACCGATGAACTCGTCATCTGACTTCTCGACTTCCTCTTTGCACTCAGCTGCTGAAACCGATGCACCACATGCCGGGCAATTGCGGACGTGCAGTTTCTCAAAAACCATACGAAGATCGGTATAGATACCGGTAACCGTACCGACAGTCGAGCGGGGATTGCGGTTTGCAGTTGTCTGGCTGATCATGACTGCCGGAGCGATATTCTGGATTACATCGACATCCGGTTTTTTGATGCCGACGAGCCCCAAGGCTTCCAGATAGCGCCGTTGGCACTCCTGGAACAGCAGGTCGATGGCCAGTGTGGTCTTGCCAGAACCGGACAGTCCGGTCAGCACGACCAGCTTGTCCCGCGGGATCACCAGGTCGATGTTTTGCAGATTTCCCTCACGAGCCCCTTTGATGATGATGTCTTTCGACATGTAGCCTCCTCAGCTTGCATTGGGATATTAGCAATATATCTCATGTGGCTAGGTTTTTTGGGAGGAGAAAACCGGTAACGTGGCCGGGTCGTTGGATTGTGGAGAAGCCGGGGGGGTGTCCCTATGTTTTATGCAAGTGGTTTTTCGTATTGTTACCTTACTGTTGGTAATAAGGCTATCACCTGTTCTTTGCCCAATGCTGAGTACAGTAATAGACAGTAGTGAACAACACATGTGATTGCTCGGTTTTTGGGCATAGCAATCAGCCCTTTTGCGAAAGGCTGAAATAGTTCTTTTATATTCTACCTATCCAGCTATGCGATATGGCTTTTGGTTTCGTACGATGGCGTACATAATTTTCAGACGGCGTCTAGCCAAGCATATAAGCGCAGCGTTGTGCTTCTTGCCTTCAGCCCGTTTCTGATCATAATACTCGCGGGAGAGTGGATCTGTGCGAAGCGAGGCGAAGGCTGAGAGGAATAACGCGTTCTTCAACGCCTTGTTGCCTGATCTGCCAACACTCTCACCTTTGATTGAGGTGCCTGATTGATGTGTCCTTGGTGCTATGCCAGCATATGAGGCAAGCTTGTCAGCACTGTCAAAGCAGGTGATATCGACATGGATGATGAAGGCTACAGCAGTCTTGATACCTACGCCGGGCATACTGATCAACATCTTGTATGGTAAGTAGTCCTTGAGCAGGATCAGAGCCCTGTTTTCGATATCCTTCCTGGTTGCTGCAAGCTCGGTTATGCGCCTCGCGGCGGCTGGTATGCATACCTCTTCACGAAGCATAGCACCAGCTGGGGCTGAAGCCATCTCGCTAAGAGAGCCTAACAACCGCTTTAACAGCCCCCAAGCCGGGTGCTTCTGTGAGCGTGCCCAGCGCAAAACGGTGCTCTTCCCTGTCTTGCGCATTCCCCATGGGCCACCGAAGCGCTGAAGCAGTTTCAATAAGAAAGGGCTGGTAACGTCGCTGCCCAAGGCCATCTCGAACGCAGGATGGATCTCCACAAGATGAGCACGCAGGCGGTTGATCTCTCGCGTCATATCGCAGCGGGCGTCGTTGTCGCACGATGCCAAGGCGACAAGCTCTGCCCTCAGCTCATTCTCCTCTGGAATGACCCTAAGTGCCTGGGGCATCGACAGTGCAGTCATGGCTATCACAAAGGCGTCACGTTCATCAGTCTTAGCATCACCTGGCAAAATGCCGGCTGCCCTGCGCATAGCAAGCCCTGGCAGATATGCCACGGCACACCCAGATTTCCTAGCACAGGAGATAGCAAGCGAACCGATGTTATTCGGCTGGTCGACTACGACAAGTACACTGCCGCGCTCCGCCATCTTTGTAAATGCCTCAATGAGTGAGCGCTCATGCTGGTTAATCCGTCTGTTGGCTAACTCGTTACCAACCTTGTCGAGGGCGTACACGTGATGAAAGCTCTTGCCGACATCCAAACCTATCACCACATCGAATCTTTGCATGGTGTATCCTTCCGTTTGTAGGTCGGTCAAATATCCGATTGATCGGACTGGTTCCGTGTCATGCACCCACATTACGATGAGCCTTGGCGGGTTTAGCCTGGCAGGTCCCTATCAGCATCCACGGTGCCCCAGCTCCGGTGGCAACACCCCCCGGACCTTAGCTTCGGCAGGGGCGGTAAGCCTTGCCGGAGCCGGTGACCGACGGCTATGAAAAAAGCCTAAGAACAGAGTACATAACTCTAAAGAATTAACACTGACTGACTAATGTATTCTTTAAACAAAAAGCTCTACTCAAAGCCAATTCACATAGTAATGGGGTGGGAGGGCAGGTGGTGACTATACACATCTCTTTATCGGCAGCATCGAAGAAATAGCGCCTGAAGATTTGAGAGATGGTAGTTAAGAAAAATCGATAAAAGCTGTTTTGCTATATA
>JAITUO010000173.1 GCA_031286245.1 Coriobacteriales bacterium | reverse complement strand
GAAGGCAAGATGACCGGACAAGACGATTATGTCGGCTCGCTTCTGGCCATCGCTGAAATGCTACGGTTTGGTGTGGTCAGCTATTCCGACATGTACTTCTTTACTGATGAGCGGATCCGGGCTGTTGAAGAGAGTGGCATCAAAGCCAATATTTGTCCGGCACTGATGGTGTTTGACAGTGAAGTTGAATTCAAGGATCTACCGGAAATGGAGTCCAACTATCAGTACGTCAAAAACTTTCATGGGGCGTTTGATGAGCGTGTCTTGATTGATCTAAACATTCATTCTGAGTATATTTCCAATCCCCAGGTTGTCCAGGCGGTCGGTGAACAGGCTGTTGAACTGGGAGTTGGTACACATGTGCATATCTCAGAAACGATACTGGAGCATGAGGAGTGCAAAGCGCGGCGCGGTGGTTTGACCCCGACTGCTTACTTTGAGAGCCTGGGTTTCTTCCGCCAGCCATGTACCGCGGCTCACTGCGTCTGGACAGAGCCAGCCGATTGGGAGATCTTTGCTCAGCATGGAGTAACGGTCGCAGCCAATCCGGCCAGCAACCTCAAACTAGCCAGTGGCTTTGCTCCCCTGCCGAAAATGCTGGCAGCCGGTGTGAATGTCGGCATCGGTACCGATGGGCCAGCCTCGAATAACAACCACAACATGTTCAAGGATATCTATCTACTAGCCACTGTTTATAAAGCTTCTGGAGAAGACCCGACCTTGATTACTCCAGCCGAGGCAATCAAAGCTGCTACTGTCAGCGGAGCCTTTGCTCAAGGCCGACCGGATTGTGGTGCTATCAGCATCGGCAACCGGGCTGATCTGATCGTACTGGATACCGATGTACCGTGGATGAAACCGGTCAGTTCGCAGTTGAATAACCTTGTATATGCCGCTCAAGGTTCGGATGTCGTCTTAACAATGGTTGATGGCAAGGTGTTGTACCGTGACGGCCAGTGGCTGACTATTGACATCGAGCAGGTCAGCGCTGAAGCACAGGCGGCGACTGAGCGCATCACGCTTGAGGTGGCTCGGGGCTAGTGGATTGCATGCCGCGCGTGTTGGTCGCAATGAGCGGAGGAGTCGATTCTTCAGTAGCTCTGTTGTTAATGCTGGAAGCTGGTTATCACTGTGATGGCGTGACGCTGAAGCTGCACGACGCGGCAGCAAGCAGTATTGCTGATGCCCCTGATACCGTCGATGCCGCCCCCGTTGACGCCGCCGCCGCCCCTGCCGCCGCCGCCCCCGCCGATGCCTCTTTAGAAGACGCCGCTCTAGTCTGCGCCCAATTCGGCGTTGAACACCGGACGCTTGATCTCAGAGAGCTCTTTGCTAAGAAAGTGATTGCTCCATTTATCAATAGTTATGCACAAGGTGAAACTCCCAACCCCTGTATCGATTGCAACCGTGAAATCAAGTTCGGTGCCTTACTTGACTATGCTATCGAGCAAGGCTTTGACTATCTGGCGACAGGACATTATGCCCGTATTTCCTACGAGGCTAAGCAATCGATCTATCGCTTGTTGAAAGCAGTTGACTCCACGAAAGACCAGAGTTATATGCTCTATCAGTTGGGACAAGACGAGTTGAGCCACCTGCGCTTCCCGCTCGGCGAGCTGACTAAAAACGAGGTGCGTGAGTTAGCTGTCGCTGCTGGTCTACCTACGGCTACCAAGGCAGAAAGCCAGGATATCTGCTTCATTCCTGATAATGACTACCAGGGTTTCATTCGCGAATTTTCAACTGTCGAAGCCAAACCTGGGGAGATTGTCGATTCTCATGGCAAGCTGTTAGGTTACTATCAGTCAATCGCCGATTTTACTATCGGTCAACGTCGTGGTTTAGGGGTTGCTGTCGGGCATCCGCTCTATGTGACAGACATCGATGCAGTTAACCATCGAGTCACAGTCGAAGCGGAATCCGGGCTTCTCCACATGAAAGTGCTGCTGCGTGATATTTACACACCAGATCATCACGCGTTGCAAACAGTGACGGAAGTCACTGCCAAGTACCGCTACCGTACGCCAGAAGCTGTGGCACGGCTGGTGATGATGGATAATGGGCGTTTTGAGGTACATTTCGCTGAACCGCAAAAAGCGTTGACTCCCGGCCAGTCGATGGTCTGTTATCAGGGAGAGCAAGTAGTAGCTGGCGGAGTGATCGCTAAAGTGCGTGGCTAACGTGGGCAACGCTTCGCTGGCCGCAACAACAAAGGAGTGGGAAATGAAAGACACATCGGGATGGGCATTTGAGACTAAACAGGTACACATTGGACAGGAGTCCGCAGACCCCGCGACAGATTCGCGAGCGGTGCCGATCTACCAGACCACGTCATATGTGTTTCCGTCGTCAAAAACGGCGGCTGACCGCTTTGCGCTCACGGAGCCCGGCAACATCTACACCCGGTTAGGTAATCCGACCAACGACGTCTTCGAGCGACGCATCGCAGCCTTGGAAAACGGTGTCGGAGCTCTGGCATTGGCTTCTGGATCGGCGGCAACCAGCTATGCTGTCATGAACATCGCCCGTGCCGGCGACCACATTATCTCTGATTCCTCGATCTACGGCGGATCATTCAACCTCTTCGAGCACACCCTGCCGGAGTCGGGCATCACCTGTACCTTTGTCGACGCCTCTGATTTGACTGCGGTAGCGGCCGCTATCCAGCCGAATACCAAGCTGGTTTTTGCGGAATCGCTCGGCAATCCCAATTCGACGATCATTGACATCGAAGCTATCGCACAAATCGCCCATTCAAATGGCATTCCTTTAATTGTGGATAATACCTTTGCCACTCCTTATTTAATGCGTCCGTTAGAACGGGGCGCTGATGTTGTGATTCACTCTGCTACCAAATTCATTGGTGGGCACGGTACCTCGCTGGGTGGTGTTTTGGTGGATGGCGGGCGTTTCGATTGGGCAGCCAGTGGTAAGTTCCCCGGGTTATCGGAGCCGCATCCCGGTTATCATGGCGTAGTGTTCACCGAGCAAGCCGGCAACGCAGCTTATATCCAAAAGGCCCGTTTAACCTTGATGCGTGATACCGGAGCGGTTTTGTCGCCTTTCCATTCTTGGCTGTTTTTACAGGGGTTGGAGACTTTGTCGCTGCGTGTCGAACGACATGTAAAAAATGCGCTGGCAGTTGTCGATTGGCTGGTCAGCCAACCGAAGATACGCCGTGTCAATCATCCTGCACTGCCATCACATCGTGATCATGCACTATATCCGCGCTATTTTCCTGAGGGAGCAGGTTCGATTTTCACCATTGAGATCGAAGGCACTGCCGAGCAAGCCAAACTCTTTAGTGAGTCTTTGCAATTGTTCTCGCTTTTAGCGAATGTTGCTGATGTCAAGTCTCTGGTCATCCATCCGGCATCGACCACCCATTCGCAAATGACAGAAGCCGAGCTATATGCCGGCGGTATCACGCCGACAACGCTCCGCTTGTCGATCGGCATCGAGAATATCGTTGACATAATCGCTGACTTGGAGCAGGCGCTGGAAAGTATTTGAATGTATATATGATGGAATGTGTTGGTGTGAAAAGGGTATGCTTGAACGTATGAAAGGTTGGCTGCCCGCTGGCATTTGATTCGCGTGGACGATAACTGTCCCGAAAAGTTCGCTGCCATTTGATTCGTGTGGACGATAACTGTCCCGAAAAGTTCGCTGGCATTTGATACGCGTGAATGCTTTATAATGGTTCGCTGTCTGTCGGGGTGTAGCGCAGCTTGGTAGCGCATCTGCTTTGGGAGCAGAGGGTCGCAGGTTCAAATCCTGTCACCCCGACCAGTATTCCCCAGGTGACCTTTTGGTCGGCTGGGGAATACTATTTGTGACAGGATTTGAACCTGTGAAGGGTTTGGCCGTAAAACGAAGGCGCCAGTGGCGCGTTCGTAGGCCAAACGGCTGAGCAAGCAAAGCTTGCGAAGTCTACAAGCACGAGCCGCGCAGCGGCGAAGTGGTTGTCAAATCCTGTCACCCCGACCAGTATGGCTAGTCAACAATTTGTTGGCTAGCCAAACTGTATTGTGACAGTACAACACTGGATGTCTCGATTCCTAGATGGAATCATCAACTGGATGACTCGACAGCATGTACACTGTATACTGAGAAGATGCCTGTAAGGAGTATTGTTATGGTGACACTAAGACAAATACAAACCGTAGTCGGACAGGTTGCGCCACACTATAAAATCCGCAATGTTAAACTGTTTGGTTCCTATGCTAATGGAGTGGCACAAGCCGATAGTGACATAGATTTACTCGTCGAGTTTTCGGAGAACCCTATATCTATACTGGAGGTTTTTGGTTTTCGAGAAGAGACTTCCGAGCTTTTGAATACTCCTGTTGATGTCGTTAAGTACCCATTAGGTAAACCAATTGACCCCGCCTTCTCGATAGGTAAGACAATTGATGTCTATAAATGCTAAAGATAGAATCTTCCTGGATAAGATTCTTGAGGAGATTTCAGTTATTGAAAAGATTGTCTTCGATAGTAGTGAAGACACTTTCCTCAACAATAAAATCCTACAGCGTGCTACTGTAATGGCCCTTCTAAACATCGGCGAATTGGTTGCACATCTGAGCCAGGGGCTCCGAAGCTCTCATGGCTGTATCCCTTGGAAGAAGATAATTGGCCTGAGGAACTTAGCGGCTCATGGATACTTTATCCTCGATATGTCAGACATCTGGCATACCATTGGCTACGATATTCCAGAGTTGAAGAATAACATCTCACAAATACTTACCGAACAGGAAGATCTTTAGCTAGGCTACGACTTTAAATAATCTCCCACCGCATGCTGAGCTTATTATTGGTGTAATTGTTCTAGTGTTTAATTGAACCAAAAAGCCAATGACAGAATTCCCAAGTACGTACGCACAGTCAAAATGTCTCACGTAGATATTATTTACAGCAGGATTTGAACCTGCGAAAGGTTTAGCTGTATAACTGAGCCGACAGTAGCAAGCCTTTAGGCTATAGGGCTGAGTAAGCAAAGCTTGCGAAGTCTACAAGTACGAACCGCGCGCCGATTAAATGGTTGTTAAATCCTGTCACTGTTGAATCTGTTGATAGACGGCTCATCATCTCTTTTTTACGTCTCTTTTTTACGATGTACCTCTTTGACATTAGATAAAATAATTCAACCGATCTGTTGTTTTTCTAAACAGTTTTTGTTACTATTCTTTTTGACATAGTTAACACCTAGAGAAGAAAAGGGGTTCGACAAATGCTGACACCACTGGGGCGTTTTTTACGGAAGATACGTATTGACAACAGTGAAATTCTTGCTCATATGGCAGCCAAGCTGGGTGTTACCGCTTCGTATGTATCCGCTGTAGAGAACGGCAGACGAGCGATGCCCTCAGAATGGCGCGAGAAAATTATCGAAATGTATGCACTTGACGAACAGCAACAAGCGGAATTTACCGGACTGGCTATCGACTTGGTAACACAGGTGACGGTAAATACTAAAAATTCTACTCGTAGCCAAAAAGAGGTCGTATTCGCGTTCGCACGAAAAGTGTCCGAACTGCCAGAAGACAAACTCTTTGAAATTCGTAGAATACTAGGAGGTGAAAAGGATTGAATTATATTGCAGACGCAACATCACGGTGCGACCTTCGCGAGTATGCTGGAACAATACGGAGTGCGTTTCGCTTAGATAAGAAGCTGTATTTCCCCGTCTTAGAGTTTTTGGAGTATGCAATGGTGCAATTATTCCCTGAGTTCAACTGGGAAATTGTGCCGGATACAGAACTTGTTGGCGTGGAAGGGCTAACACTGCCCAACGAGCACCTAATCATTTTGCCAGAAACTGTTTATTGGGATGCAGCAGCTGGAATGGGACGAGCGCGATTTTCGGTCGCTCATGAAATCTCCCATTACTTCCAGATTGACAGCAAGACTGTTGCTTTGTGTCGAGCTGGCATGAAGCTACCTCCATACCGTGACCCTGAATGGCAAGCCAATACGCTTGCAGCGGAACTCCTTATTCCACCGAATCTGTCCATTGGGATGTACGCAGAAGAAATAGTTCATGCTTTCGGCGTGTCACTTGCTGCAGCAAACGTCCACATCAAGCAAAAATATCGAGAGAATCTTCCATAAATGATGAGAATGAGTCACAGGTCATGAGCAAGAACAGCTATTTTAACGCACAAGGACTATGTAGAATTGTAGACGATATCCTTGTTATTAAGTGTCCTCGCGAACACGATGCAATGCCAATTATCAAGAAGCAAGGCATCGACTTGATTGACATGCAGTATGTGAGTTTTCAGAACACTCGGCAAAATGATGACAGGGATGCAAACAAAAAAACGATTGGTTTTTTCATTCAGGATTGCAAATTCGAATGTGTACGCCGTAAGCCATGGCAGTATGTCGAACGATTTTTGCAATATAAACAAGTCATGTCGCTTGATTTAAGCTGCTTCAGAGATATGCCTATAAGCGAGCAGCGGTTAAGTGTTTATCAAAACCGGGTTATCGGAGCTTTTTGGCAACATGCCGGATTGACAGTAATTCCATCGGTTACTTGGGGTGATGACAAGAGCTATGGTTTTACGTTTTCAGGCATAGAAGAGGATTCAATTGTTGCTGTTTCAACTATCGGAACACGCGCAAACTATGAATTGTTTATGATGGGGTTTATCGAGATGTGTCGGCGGATTAATCCCCAGAAGGTTATTTGCTATTGTCATCCATACAAAGAAATGTATGATTACGCGAACATTCTACACATTGAATACGCCGGCAGAGAACCTTGGAGGATTGCACGACACAGGCAGATCCCTGGTCAGTTATCACTTTTTGATTATGAGGAGGATGCTTAGCCATGGGCGGAAGAGGCGCGGCAAGTGGAGTATCAAACCAAGGGATTCGGTATGGCAACGAGTACGTTTCGATTGTAATAGCTGATAATATCAAGTTTGTGCAAAGGAAGAAAGGTGCATCTACAGCCCCGCTAGAAACTATGTCAGCGGAAAAAAACAGGGTGTATGTCACTATTAACAATCAAAATGTAATAAAAACTATTACATTCTATGACAAATCGGGAAAAAAGAGGAGGCAGATTGATCTAACGGCACATCATGGCAATCCAAACCCACACATACATGAGGGATATGGGCATTCCACAAAAATCATTACTCTGACAAAAGGCGACAGAGCATATGTCGATAAGGTAAGAAGAATTTGGGAGGCTGTTAAATGAAAAAAAGGATCGAGGTCGATGGAGAGCCGGCGAAATTATCTCGAAAACAAGACATGATTGCAAAGAATTGGGTGGAAATGAGTCTTGAAGATTTAGATGAATTCATAGAAATAGGCGATACCTTCAGTTTCAACTATAACAACAAAGACTACATAATTGAGGGTGCCAACTTCGATGTTGAGGCAAAAGGCCGTGTAGGGTGTTATGTTATAGGTGATGAATCAACAGAGCATCCCGATAGTAGAAAAGCCAAGACACCGAACGAACTAAAAGCGCTACCATTCCTTGATGGCAAGACAATCCTTGAAGCATTCGACGAGTTGAAGTTTTTTGATTGAGTTGGTCTCACTCACCCTTTGTCTTTGGCCACGTTCAATTCTCTTCCGACTTGCAAGCAGCATATTCCCACCGCCTTACAATCATCACCGAAAAAGCCCTGTTTGAGCAGAAAACAATAGAGACCTGAATGCCAAGTACTTTGTTAGTTTCGTAAGCATTCATTTCTAGCTGGGAGCGCGGACATCCTCCTGTTGTAGCGTTAAGTCCAGGATTTTTATCACCTCCCCCATGACTCCTTTTTGATACTCATACGTATGATACTCGTGAGTATCATTGCATCTGCTTTCCTGTCTTGCCAGGCAACCCTAGTTATTACTATTATAGAAGGCAGTCCATAACATTGTGAATACAGCAGAAAGGCTTTCACATGAAGCAGGTTTTCCGTAAAAACATCATCTACATGCTTACTACGATACTCTTGTTCTGCGCTACGCCAAACACAGCGTTTGCCATGGACATCACCGATGCACAATCAGAAGCAATCCAATCACTGCTAGACAAGGTTAGTCGTGATTCTGGCGAAACAGGAATCGCTGTTGCGGTACGAGTTGGTGGAGATGTGTATTATTTCTCCGCCGGATATGCAAACCGCACGGCATCTCTACTGGTAGATAGCGACACATTATTTGAGTTAGCTTCAGTAAGTAAATCTTTCACAGCATTTGGCATTTTGTTATTGGCTGAGCAAGGTTACTTGTCAATGGATGACTCAATTCAAAAGTATCTGCCCTGGTTCACTTTGCGCTACAAAGGTGAACCAGTTGATTTGAGCAAAGTGACACTGAACCATTTCTTACACCATTCCAGTGGCTTAGTGAACTTCAGTCACTTCAATATGCTTCCAGAGGGTGTCGGAGCAGATATGCTTATGAAAACAGTGGAGACATTTGTTAATGCTGAACTGGCGTTTTCTCCTGGTGAAAGATATGAATATGGAACTATGAACTACGATGTATTGGGACTGGTTATCGCAGAGGTGTCGGGGCAAAGTTATGAGTCCTTTATGCAGACGCAAGTCTTGAATCCCCTGGGTCTTAACGATACGTATGTGTACGAAGATGAAGCACAGTTAACCGGAAAACTGGCACAGGGTTATGTCTCTTCATACTCTTTGGCTTTCCCAATTGAGGCTCCAAAATATGAAGGAAATAAACCTGCAGGATATATAATCTCATGCGCTAAAGATATGCTGCGATGGGCTGATATACAAATGGGGCTGATCGATGATATTCCCGAAATCTGCAAACGAGTAGTTGAAAAATCTCATCAGGCTGACATATCTGTTCCTGATCATTTCGGTCTGTACTATGCTGCGGGCTGGGAGGTAAATACCGAAGGAACATACATCGGCCACGGTGGTAATAACCCGAATTTTTCTGCCGATGTGAAAATTTATCCTGTGGAGCAGATCACAGTAGTCCTGCTAGCCAATAGCAACCAAACAAACAACATGATACCTCCTACTTTGACTGACAGTTTAAAAGGTATCCTGGATGGTGAGCTGAACCAGAGATATATGCCAGGTTTGTTTTTGCTTCTGGATAGAATCACCACTGGTATAACAATCGCAGGAGTTATACTCACGACTCTCTTTATACTGCTCGGAATACGAAGATGGAAGAAACGTAGTCTAAAGCCGATCTCGAAAAAACGTGTGGTACTCATTGTGACTTGGCTGTTGATTACCATAGTTGCTCTCTCTGTAGCAATAATCCTCCCAGCTCAAATGTGGGGTGGAAGCTTTATAACTGCTATTGAGTTAAGGTTTTACAGTGTAATCACTGGTTTGTTTGCCTTGGCTCTGACTTGCGGCGCCACAACCTGGTTTGTGTTCGCTCGTCGGAAATAGGTTTGATTCATGATCATAGTTTTTTGCCACTTGCATTTATTAATGGCTTGATTGTCATAGGAAGTACTGAATCTGACTGAGTCTGACATATGAAGTCAAGCCCCGA
>JAITUO010000153.1 GCA_031286245.1 Coriobacteriales bacterium | reverse complement strand
GGAAACTGTAACGAGTATACAAATGGGCCCTTTTTGCGGCAAAATTCTGATGTTGGTAGTTTTATTCACTGTTTAACAGGTCTGAACCAGGTATATCGGGGGCATAGATAGTAACCTCGCTTGAAAGCACTTGGACGCTAATAAACAATCACTAAAACTCAGCAGGCAGGTCTGGGTCGACTGCTTGAACAAAACTGTCCGGAGCAATCGTGATAACCAAGCTTTGATAATCCCGTTCAGGCAGAACTGCTTTCAAGAAAGGTAGACTGGCGTATAGATTGTTATCGCGATCACCGATGACGGGTTTATCCACAAACTTAAAAGCCATTTGCGAGTAAAGCCGGATAGCCCGGTACGAAGTCGGATGAGTATGCAGATAGACTGGGTATTCGGTATTAGCTAGCAATTCGCTCAGGAGAGCACGACCGAGACCTAGGCCTTCGTATCCTGGTAAAACACGTAGGAATGCCAAGGTGTTGAGTTTTTGGTATGCCGGCCAAATGAAGCAGGTCGCCACCGGGTAGTCTGTAGAATCAACAACAAAAGTGCACCGCTGGAAGAACTCTTCGGTACGCTTGGCATAGACAGTTTCGAAATATTCGGTCAGGGAGTCGATGTATGGTGCTTCAACAGCCGTCTGTTTCCAAGCCAGCAGCTCATCCGGACGGCAAAGTCGGAAGCTGTAAGCTTCAGGCAGTTTGCAAAAAGCGCTGATGTTTGGTTCTGTACACATCATGAACAAGTTCATCGGAGCAATGCTTGAGTAAACTTCGTCACTTTTCATGATGATGAATTCTGGGCAATCACCAAAATGGCTGTAGATAGCACGTTGCAAAGCAGTTGACAGTTCGCTTTCCGAGAGGTGAGATGTAAGGCCAAGAATTCCATATGTGATCTCCTGGTCTGGTGCTGCTGCTTTGACCTGGCAAATGATGCTTTTCATAGTCTCAACGTCGTAGTTCTTACCGCCAACAACCGTGGACTTCAAAAACAGCAGGTATCTGGTAGGTATAGACTGTGGCTTATCCATATATACTGCCTCCGATTAGAGCTATGCTTGCTGATTTGCATTTCCGATATTACCACTGAATAGGTTTTGATAATAGGAACCATTTAACCTGCATTGGTTTTGACAATAATTAGGAATGCCTTAATGGGATATTAACGTAATTAATAGTCGTAGTCATTACTCTTGTTCGTGATGCTATTAAGCGAAGATTGAGAGAATAATGTCTAAGAAAAAAGTTGCTATCCTGTTTGGAGGAACGTCTCCAGAACATCCGATATCGCTACAATCCGCATACGCCGTAATAACTCATATTGATACGCATAAATACGAACCGGTACTTATTGGAATTAGCCAACAAGGAGAATGGCTCCTTTTTCGCGGGGACCCGGTTTTTATAGTGTCAGATACTTGGCAGCAAGATGAATACTGCACTGAAATAAGGCTCTCTTTCGCAACGAAGCAGAAAGGTTTGATCGAAACAGGTAAGAACGGAGAGGAGTTCATCGGGCTAGCTGCTGCTTTTCCTGTCATGCATGGCTCACCAGGCGAAGACGGAACTATCCAAGGATTGTTTGAATTGGCAGAGATCCCAGTAGTAGGCTGTGGCTCACTATCCTCGACGCTTTGCGTTGATAAAGATGTTGCTCATAGACTGGTTGCGAGCATAGGTATCAGTGTTCCAAAGTCTCGTCTTTTTACTGACCATCGGTCATTTGCCGATATCTGCCTGGCTGCTCAAGTCATAGATTATCCGCTCTTTGTTAAACCTACGAAAATGGGTTCCTCTATTGGAATCTCAATGGTTACCTCTGCGAAAGAGCTAAAGGACGCTGTAGAACTCGCGTTTAACTATGACCCGAGTATTGTGCTGGAAGAGGCTATCGAAGGATTTGAGGTGGGATGCTCGATTCTGGGAAACGATGACCTAATCGTTGGTGATCTCGACGAAATAGAACTCGCTAATGGATTCTTTGATTATGAGGAGAAGTACAGTCTCGCAACTTCAAGAATACACGTACCAGCCCGTGTTTCACCGAGGACCACTCGGGCTATCAAAGAAGCAGCTCAAAAGATATACAAGTTGTTAAGATGCAGCGGTTTTGCTCGAATTGATTTTTTTGTTTCCTCAGATGGTGGGATCATCTTTAATGAGGTAAACACAGTGCCTGGACTAACTACCCATAGCCGCTACCCAACTATGATGAAGGCTGTCGGTCTAGATTTCAGTTCAGTTATCAATGGTTTAATCGATCTTGCAGTTGAATAGAGGAGGCAATAAGACTATGCCTCAACTCTTGAGTAGCGGGAATACTCTTTTTGTTGTTTACCTTTGTTTCGCGTGTTTATCTGTTCTTGTTTTAGTTTTAGTAAAGCTTGCGTCAAGAATTACCAGAGGTTCAACAGAGCAGCCTCAGCGTGCTTGGATAGTGATTGATTTAGGCCTTCTAAAGCACAATGTAAATATCATTCGAAGCCTTGTTGATAATGAGTGCAAACTCATGCCTGCGATCAAAGGGAACGCTTACGGACTGGGAATGGTACCCATTGCCAAAGCTCTTTGGCGGTTTGGAGTGCATGATTTTTGTGTTGCCTCTCTATCTGAGGGGATAGAACTAAGAAAATCAGGTATTCGTGGAAACATACTTATACTTGGCTACACCAATCCAGATAACTGGGCTTTGCTGAAGAAATATCGTTTAACTCAAACATTGGTAGACTACGAGTATGGAATGAGTCTGGCAGCTTGTTCAACTGGGCTTAGTGTGCATATAAAAGTCGATACAGGCATGCATCGTCTGGGTGAGTGTGTAGATCAAACTGATAGGATCTGCGATCTCTTATCCTGCAACAGGTTTGCAGTGAAAGGTATCTTCACCCAACTCTCAAACTCTGATAGTAATGAGCTCATGGGCATTTACCAGAACCGTAATCAGCTGGCGCGTTTCGAGGAAATGCTTTCAAGAATACAGTCACAAGGCATTGCGATTCCCGAAACACATACACAAAACAGTTACGGAATTATTAACTACCCGCAAAAAAGTGTCGCCCTTGCTCGTCCCGGGCTCGCAATCTATGGCGTCATCGACCAAAAGCTTTGTATAAATAATCAACCTGACTTACGTCCAATATTCGAAGTCCGTGCCCGCGTTGCACTCACAAAACACATTGCAACTGGCGAATGTGTAGGTTACGGAGATGGTTATGTGGCAACAGAAGATTTGACTATAGCTGTTGTCACCATTGGTTATGCTGACGGTTTTCCTCGAAACCTTTCCAACGGTAGAGGTGGAGTGCTGGTCAGAGGAGGTTATGCTCCAGTAGTTGGTTTTGTCTGTATGGATCAAACAACAGTCGATGTCAGCAGAATTCCTGGAGTTGTAGCAGGAGATATTGCAACAATAATCGGAAACGACAGTGACAAATCAATTACGATCAGTCAAATAGCTGACATGAGTAATACCATCTCTAATGAGATCATGAGTCGCCTTGGGGAACGCCTGGAGCGGAGATATGTAGAGGCAGATTCACAGTAAAACAAGTCTTTCCATTATCACTAGTTGCAGAAATTGAACCGTCATGACCTTCGATAATCTGTTTGGCAATGGCCAGTCCGAGTCCTGAGCCTGCGGTTTTAGAGTTTCTCGCCTCATCTAATCGGAAAAACTTCTCGAAGATACTATCGAGGCTTTCTTGAGGTATGGTATAGCCTTCGTTGGTGATGGATACTGAGACTCCGTCTTCGGTATTTTCAGCACTTACAGATATTAAGGAATCAGCATTGCTGTAAGCTATGGCATTTTTGAGAATGTTGTTAAATGCTCGAGCGAGTAGATCAGCGTCTCCGCAGATTACAATGTTCTTGTTTGTGATTACTTCAATAGTCTTGCCATGCTCTTCAAGCAGTGGAAAGAGTTCTTCAGTTAATTGCTCAATCAACAGACTTAAAACAAAAGGTCTTTTATCAAAATCAGTTTCGTGTAGGCTAAAGCGGCTGATTTCAAAAAACTGTTCAATCAGGTCTTCAAGTCGCATTGCTTTGTTTTGCGCGATCTCCAAATAAGCGGTCTTTTGATCATAACTGAGGTCTTTCGAGTTGGCGAGCAAATCCAAATATCCAATAACAGATGTCAAAGGGGTTCTCAAGTCGTGTGCAAGGTAAAGGATCAGATCACTTTTGCGTTTCTCTGCTTCTTCAGCAATTCTTCTATCCTCACATGACTTATTAAACATTGCCTGAAGAGTCGGTTCTAGCTCAATAAGATTCTCTGGCGCTTTTATCTGGCTACCTGCTAGCGCCGATTGCATCTGATTGATGCTTTCAACTAGACCAACTGTATCTGCTGCATTCTGTCTCCATTGCGCAAAGAGCAGGATTGCCACTCCTCCTGTCCATAAACACACCAACACATATGGAAAGAGGGTTTTCATACTGAACAACAAATTGTACCAAGGCTCGTAGTCATACCAGATTCGCGAGTCTTTGAGCAGGATAAATACAATAGCCAACAAGGCAATAATCCCAGAATAGATAGTAAAAGAACCTAGAAATCTCCTTTGGTATTTTGCTTGAATAATGCGTCTCAGGTTCTCACTGGGAATTGTCACTGAGTTTAGCTCTACTTTTTTCTGTGATTTCGAATGACCATGCCAAAGAAAAAAAACTAAAGCAATCAACCATAAAACGGCAAGAGCCGCAGTGACCAACAAAGCTCCATTGAGCAATTGCCGCAAGTTGCCTATCGGAGCACTTAGCCATTGCGGTATCAATCCCATTGCTCGATGAACCAGGCTAAACAAAAAAACGCCGATTCCGAAAAGTATGAACAAGACACTTGCAAAGACAAATATCTTCTTAAATACAGGTTGAGCAAAATGACGCTCATTGTCCTGAACCATGGCTAGACTCCCTCAATCTTATATCCAACACCCCAGACCGTTTTTATATACCTAGGATTTTCGAATGAATCGCCCATTTTCTCTCTGATATGTCTGATGTGAACAGTAATTGAGCGACTTCCCTTGAAATAGTACTCGTCTTTCCAGATAGCTTTCGCCAGGTCTTCTGCACTCATCACTTGGCCTTCTCGTTCACATAATAGTTTCAAAATTGAAAACTCTGTTGGTGTCAGTTGGAGTAGCTCATCGTTAAACGTGCATTCATGGGTTAGAACATCAATTACAAGGTCGCCAATCGCAATGATATTGGCGGTGTTTTCTTGTCCTTGATACTTTTTATATCGTCTGAGTTGGGCCTTGACTCTGGCGATGAGTTCCAATGGAGCAAACGGTTTTGTGACATAGTCATCAGCCCCAAGAGTGAGGCCAGTAATCTTACTGATTTCATCATCCTTGGCAGTGAGCATGATAACCGGATAAATGTGCTTTTCTCGGATCTTTGAGCATATGTCATAGCCGCTTGCTCTGGGAAGCATGACATCGAGTATGGCGAGATCCAATTCCTCGGTCTCTATACAGTCAAACGCAGCATCTGCGTCGTAGTATTTATGTACCTCATAGCCTTCGTTTGATAGGTATAGCCCAACAAGATCGGCGATTTCCTTCTCATCATCAACCATGAGTATTTTCTCAGCCATATAACAACCTCGCTTTATTGCACAGAACGTCATGCCGTGATACAGCCAACTATACCAGCACGATTATTAAGTAAATCTTTAGAACTGCATAACATAAAACTAATCAGTTAAAGCATTCTTTTACTTTAACAGCCTTAATTTACAAGAAAACCCCTGGTAAACAGGGGTTTTCGGACATTTTGTGGTGGAGATGAAGGGACTTGAACCCTCGACCCACAGCTTGCAAAGCTGTTGCTCTCCCAACTGAGCTACATCCCCATTTGGCGACACAGCCACCAATCAAAAGACTGGCTAAACCTGCGATGGAATACTATAACGTAACGACTGCATAGATATGCGCGAGGTTGATGACAGTATTGTAGGTGTTGCTACGGTCTACTCCCCAAGAAGTAGCTGCGGTCTGCTCTCCAAGAAGTAGCTGCTGTCTGCTCTCCAAGAAGTAGCTGCTGTCTACTCACTAAGCCAATCGCAGTCAATCGCAGCTGATCGCAAAGCCGATCGCAAAGCCAATCGCAGCCAACCGCAAAGCTTAGCAGTTTTTGATGGTTTCCAAAACAATCTCACTGGCAGCCGCGATTTTGTCCTCGCGCAGTCGGCTGATGGAATCATCGTTAAACCGCCAATTCTGAGGCAAGGCGTCGCCCATGCCAATCAGCGAGATCACCCGACTGGTTTTACGCAAGATGACGCTGGCATCAGTATCAAAAGCGGTAAAAGCCCGCGGAGCGATCGGAGTAGCAATTTCCTGGGCTGCTGATTGCAATAAGTTCTGCAGACGCTGGTCGGTGCGTCGGGCAATCATCTCGCCTTCCAGTATCGTGTAGCAGAGATCACCCGCTCCGACTCCCAGCAAATTGATGAATAAGCTGCTTTTCAGCTGTCGGTCATGGCGTTTGAGAAAATAACGCACACCAGCGTGTCCAAGACCATTGGAGCCTAAGGCTACCAGCCAGACTTCCTTGTCAAGCAGCTCATTGGAAAGCTCGTTGATAGCCTGGACATCCGCCTGGAAGCTTTCGCCTCCATAAGCGCCACCTTGCCAGGTTTCGTCATCGTCGTTGAAGCTTTCCCAAGAGCCGATTGAACTTCCTTCCTTACGGGGATCGAAATCCTCATCCAGACCCAGCCACTCCGCAGGAGCATCTTCGATATTCTGCTTGCGTTTGCCGATGCCGAGTCGCTCACCAAGCGAAGAAAAGAAAGATCGCACTGGCGACTCTTCGATTTGCATCAGTTCTGGATCTGAATAGGTTCCTTCACTGGTGTAGTCTGCATGCGACCCTCGCATGACATCATCGGCATCTTCCACATATCGATCAGAGTCGCTGATGTCGGCTACCAGTTCCTCTCCGACCGGTTTCATAGCACCGGTTGACGCCAGTGGAATAAATGAACCTGTGTTTGACACCACTGCACCCTCTTCAGCAAACAACTGGTCGCCGCTGATCGTAGTTTCCTCAATTCCAGCTTGTTGAGCAGACTTGGCTGTACCGGATGCAGGCGCTATTTCCGGCAGAGTCTTCAAGCGCTTGCTCAAACGCTCCTGCAAGCTGGTAGTAGGTTTCGCGGTGCTTGGCAGTTTGCTCAGGCGCTCGAAAGCACCTTGTGCTTCCGGTTCGATCTGCTCGGATTGCTCTGATTGGGCAGGAATAATCAACTGGTTTGGCTCATCGCCATTCAACACCTGAAATGCCTGGCGGTCGATGCCTGTCAGATCCGGCCTGGGTAGGCCGACATCCGGTGATCCTACGGCAATCGGTGATTCACCAGCAACAGTCGAATCAATTTCTAGGCTTGCATTTGCATCAATTCCCACACCAGTAACTGTATCAATCTCCGCACCAGCATTCATATCAGCTTCCGAACTCGTTTCCCTCTCTGGTGCTGTAATACCAGCAAAGTCGACTGCTGTTGGTGATAACGGCCCTTTGATCTCTTTGATCGACATCGGAATATCGGCAAACCGCGACCGTACTATCTCGCTCTCACCTTCCCGATGAGCCCGCTGGACGATCTTCTGTTCAGCATTCTTTCTGGCATTGGTATACCACGCTGGTACGGTAGGTTCGTTAGCCTCATCTGCCTGTTCAAAGTCCAGTGATTCCTGCTCCTGGAGCTCTATCGCCGCCAGCTCCGCCCGAGACAAACTACCGGGTGCCCGTTCAAAAACAAATGGACTCCTGCGCTCGGTTCCGACTTGAACCAAGTTGTCTGCAATAGTGCGTGTGGATAAACCCGGGACATATGTGTCTTCAGCACTCGCGGCTTCAGCAAAGCTTCGGACCGCTGTTTCCGGTGCCAGCTCGCCACTGTAAGCCCCGGCTGCTCCGGCTTGCCCGGCCACCCCAGCGGCTGTTTGCATCCCTGCGGTTCCAGCCTGACCTGCCGATACTGAGCCGACATCATAAGCAGAAGCGACAGTTTGGCCATCTTCAGCAGCCAGTCCTTCAATTCCATTCACATCATAATTACCAGTCTGCTGGACTACACCAGATCCGGTTACTTGGCCTGACTTCCGCCGACTGCGACGTTTAGTTCCAGCAGACATGGCAGCACTACTTATGGCTCCTTGACTGGTCAGCATCTCT
>JAITUO010000094.1 GCA_031286245.1 Coriobacteriales bacterium | reverse complement strand
AGTTTAACCTGTTGTTAGGCTTTCGATACTGCCTGACTATTTGCAATAGTTGTAATCACAAACTATTGTGGAGAAAACCGGAGCTGTCTGGCTAGCAACCTCAAACCAACAGTCTTGTTGTATAAAAGGGGAGTTACAAAATGGGTTTTGCTATCCGCGAATTACTACCAGAACAAGCTGGCGAATACACTGCCTGCCATATTGCATGCTGGCGTGCGGCTTATCGAGGCATCATTCCCGACGAGTACCTTGATAACATGCTGGTCGAACACGAACAGCTGACTGAAAGGCTTAGACAATCCCTCAACCAGCCAGGTGACGTCAGGTTTTACTGCGCAGTATTTAACGATAGAATCATCGGCCGCTTGATTATCAGCCAGTACGAAGATGACGACAGGCCCACCGATGGAGAGGTTCGGGCGATTTATCTACTGCCGGAGTTCTGGGACAAAGGCTATGGACGGCAGTTGATGGATTTCGCTTTAGAGGTTTTGCGACAGACTAAACACCAAACGGCAGTCGTCTGGGTACTGGAGGAGAATAACCGAGCCAGGCGGTTTTATTCCAAATATGGTTTTGAAACTGACGGAGCCCAAAAAGAAATCATCCTGGGAAAACCACTGGTAGCACTACGTTATGTATTGAACCTCTAAACATGTGGAATACCAACGCAAGAGCCACGTCTAACGACGTGGCTCTTGCTGTATGGTATCTATCACACCAATAGACGAACAATATCATACCAATAATCGTGCCTGGATAATGACTACAGTGAAATCTAGGCCCTGCCGACAATCGTGCCTACCAGACCCATGACAATTGCTTTGCGGACTTCCGGATCGGGCTCCCAACTATCGTCATTTTCCAGTTCTTCCAGCAATTCCATCAGGTTAAATTCATAATCAGCCATGATGACCTCCTATTTCCTGCCGTACTCGTTGGCAAACTCATAGACTGCAATGAGGTTTTCGACACTCACGTCATATGACGAAATCAGAGGTTTCTGGGGCGAGAAAATAAAGCCACCGCCCGGTCCGAAAGTATCGAAGCACCGCTTGACATAATCGATGCACTGTTGTTTGGTACCGGTCTTTAAGAGATCCATATTGATACCGGTTGCCAGAGTGTGGTAATCACCAATCATCTTGTAAGCCTCGAAGGGGTCATCCTGATCCAAAATGATGATCATTGAGCCTTTTGGCAGCTCCCGGTAGCGGTCTAAGGTATTCAGGAACAAGCCTTCACCTTTTAAGAAATACTTAGCGCCCTTCTCCATATAAGGTAAAGCAATTTTCTTGAAAGGTTGGAAAAACAGCTCATCGAATTGCTGATTGTTCAAGAAGCATTCGCTGTGATAGATCGTCCACGAAGCCGGGATCGGTGACATGTTCAAATAGTCGTCCGGGCTTACCATCGCTGGCATTTGGCGTGAATTGATGATGTCGATGACAGCGTTCACCTTTTCGGGACGCCGACGCAGATCGATCAACGCATCTTTGACCCCGCGCAAGTTGTCAAACAGCAAATTGAACGGAGCAAAGAAGGAAGGTGCCAGAGGCCAGCCGAACATCGGGTTGAGAGGCACGACCTCTTTGGCAGCAATGGCCTCTCCCAACAGGCGATTGGTCTCGTTATGGGTCTTCAGCGCGACAGCAGCCTGCTTCAACGCCGCGTAGGCATCTGCCCTGCTACCCTGTAAGGCTTTGTAGTTGCGTCGGGGCATCACGTTGTACATGAAGCCTTGGTAGTCAGCGATCAGATCGTCATATTCGTCCGCTGTCATTAGATCAAGCTCAGCCTGGGTATGCTGAACGGTAGTGCCATCGTCAGAAATCCGGTACTGGCTAGAGCCGAGGGCATCATAGACCCGGATCGGATGTGCCAGTCCGAAAGCCATTGTGTAGTAATCAATCTCTATGTCATCCAAAAACTGCGTATATGCCTTGGTCAGAGCAACCGGGTCATCGACCACATCGTAGAGTTTGACACCGGCATACTCTAAAGGCCACCAGATCACCTCGATGCCGACTGGCACCTTGTCAGGCTCCCGAAAGCTGGTGGCATCAACGAGGTTTTTAACTCTCTGTTCATATAAGGTTCCATTTGCCATGGTTTTCTCCTCTTTGTCAATTAGGTTGACAGCCAATTTGAGCCAACTGCTTTTGTCTATGAAGCCCATCCACGGCAGATTGTCACGCCGTCCTGGGGATTGTGTGCCCATGCGTCTGCGCCGGTTTTCTCGCAGACGGTCGCACTGACTGGATTACCGCCGATGATGATCTTGACCTGGTCACGCAGGCCGGCAGCGACGAAGGCATCGACAGTAGCTTGGATCGAATCGACAGCCAGCGTCAAAACACTGGACAAACCTATGATTTTGACATCATTGTCGATTGCTGTCTGAACGATTACCTCCGGCGCGACATCGACACCAAGATCGATGACATCGAAGCCGGCAGCGCCCAGCATCGTGACCACGATATTCTTCCCGATATCGTGAATATCGCCTTTAACTGTGCATATCACCAGCTTACCCAAGGTAGCTGTACCAGCCTCGGCCAGCGCAGGTTTCAGCAATGCTGCGGCATCAGTCATCAACTCGCCGGCATAAATCAGATCGCTTAAGAAGTATTCCTGTGTTTCAAAGCGCTTCCCAACCTGCTCCAGCCCTGCCTGACAGGCCTGCAAAGCGGCCAGGGCAGACTCGGGGCCTGCATTGATCACCTCGGCCAGCGACTGAAGCAAAGCTGCTTCATCTAAGTCGCTCATTTGCTGGGTGATTTCGTTTACATCAATCATTGTCTCTCCTCCGTTGTCTGAGTGATTCATTTTGTCCTGACTCCTTCAACGACGCCCGTTGATCGGCAAATCTGTTGAGACATCAGGTTATCAGGCTTTCATGTGGATAAGCCCTTGTGTCTCTGCTGCCCGATCGCAACACCTCCTCCCTGATGTTCAATGAATATTTGTGCCTTTAGTTTTTGCTTTTGCCAATCTTGCCTTGTCGATAAGCAGTAGTGTATTTGCGACAATACCGGTCATTCTCAAGTAGAGCATCTGTACCCAGCAGGGTAGCCAGCATGTCACGGTCTAACGGATCCATGATGGCACTATCCATCCCGGCACCCATCGCCAGTACCAGGAAAGACTGGTTGATGCTTTTACGCAGCGGCAGGCCGAAGCTGATGTTTGACAGACCACTGGTGATATGGATCTCCGGATACCAGCTTTTGATCTCCTGGCAACAGTGAATGAACTTCGTCATCGAGGTCTGGTCAGTCGAAAGCGATATCACTAATGGATCGATATGTAACCGGCTTGGTGCTATGCCATAACCAACAGCGCAGTCGATAGTCTGGCGAGCTATTTCCAACCGCTGCTCTGAAGTCTGGGGGATGCCGTTGTTGTCACAAAGCAGAGCCACAACCTGCCATTCTGTGTCGGCAATCAAGGGAAATAAGACCTCGGTCTTATCCGCCTCTAGAGAAACCGAATTAATCAAGCCGGGCTTTTCAATATCGGTAAATACTGCTTTTATGGCATGGGGGTTCGGGCTGTCGATGGAGATCGGCACATCAGTCACTGATTGCACGATGTCGATCAACCACTTCAGTGCCTCTACTTCAACCTCGGGAGCGGTCGAAGCGCAGACATCAATAAAGTCTGCTCCAGCCTCGCTCTGCCGGACGGCCAGGTCGGCGATGAATGCACTGTCACGGCTGGCGATCGCTACACCGGTCGATGGAATGGTACCGTTGATTTTTTCTCCAATGATGATCATGGCTGCTCCTTGCTGACTGCTTGTTGATGAGCCTTATGCGTGCTGCTGGTTTCCTTGCTGAAATGCTGTACCGCCCATTATCGCTGATAACAGGGTATTACTGAGATGGGATATGGTCAAAAAGCACCGAGAATGGTGGCTTTCAAGCCATTGGCGATCATTTCGCGGAATGCTGGGTCAGACTCCCAGCTCTCATCGCTTAGCAGTTCCGCCAATAGCTCTTCCAGATCAAATTGGTACTCTTGGTTCTCATCCATTATTACTCCCCTCTTACTTTGTCCCGTAATGATTGGCAAATTCGTAGACAGCGAGCAGGTTTTTAATGTTCACATCACCCGGAGCAATCAATGGCTTTTGAGGCATGAATATGAACCCACCGCCAGGTGCAAAAGTATCGAAGCAACGTTTGACATAGTCGATGCACTGTTGCTTTGTACCACTCCTTAAGAGATCCAGTTTAATGCCAGTAGCCAGAGTCTGGTGATCTCCGATGATTTTATACGCATCAAAAGGGTCGTCCTGGTCAAGCTCGATGATTAATGAACCTTTCGGCAGCTCCCTGAAACGACCCAGGGTATTTAGAAACATCCCTTCTCCCTTGAGCAGATATTTGGCACCTTTTTCCATATAGGGCAGGGCGTGTTTTTTGAAGCCTTGGAAGAACAGCTCGTCGAATTGCTGGTTGTTCAAGAAACACTCGCTATGGTAAAACGTCCAGGAAGCCGGTATTGGACTGATTGCGGGATAGTCGTCTGGTGAGACTTTGGATAATGGACGAAATGATTCGACGATCTGATTGACTGCCTTGACTGCCTCAGGCCTGCGCCGCAGGTCAACCAGTGAGTCCTTGACTCCACGCAGGTAGTCAAACAGTACGTTGAATGGCCCATAATACCAGGGAGCTATATTATTGGTCTGCATCAGATTCACTGGCACAATACCTTTTTCGGCAACTCTTTGACTGATCAAACGATTAGTCACAACATGGTTTTTTAAAGCCAAAGCTGCTTTTTTCATCGCATCATATGCCTCTGCTTTCGAACCTTGGAAGGCTTTGAAACTACGCTGTGACATCGTGTTTTTGCGAAATCCCTGGTAATCACTGATTACATCAGCATACTCGTCAGCGGTCATGAAGCTAAATTCCGCTTGGACATGCTCAACAGTTACACCATTCTCGGCCAGCCTGTATTGGATTGAGCCTAAAGCCTGTAAGGTTTGAATGGAATGGTTCAAGCCAAAGCTTAAAGTATGGAAATCAATCTCAATATCATCCAGGATTTTTGTATAAGCCTTGGAAGTGGCTATCGGGTCATCAACTACATCCATCAATTTGACTCCGGCATAAGCCAATGGCCAGTTAATCACTTCGATACCAACTGGCACTTTATCTGGCTCGCGAAAACTGGTTGCATCGATTAAGTCTTTTAACCTTTGATTATACCGGGCAGTACTGTTTTCGCTGCTTTCCATAGAATGATCCCCTCTGGTTTTCTCCCCAATAGATTTTTCGCTGTAAAGCTCATCATATTATAGCTTTGCGCCAGGACAATTCTGACTTATCAAGACCTGGTCTCTTAACCTGTCAATCAAATACGACTTGATAGCCAGTTTCGATGCAATGATGCTTGTTTGATTATTAACTTCTAGCCAAAATCTCTGTCATACAAAAAAGCAGCGTTTAGCACCACAATGACCGAACCGACGTTGTGTACCAAAGCAGCACTGACTGGTTCTAGGAAACCCAGCATGGCGAAGGCAACAGCTAGAACATTAATCACCATCGAGAGTGAAATGTTCAGCATAATCAGTCTGACTGTTGCATTAGACAGGCGTTTGATGTAGCTGACCTTTGTGATGTCATCACTCATTAGAGCGATGTCTGAGGCTTCTATGGCGATGTCGCTACCCAGCGAACCCATAGCTACACCGACATTGGCTGTCTTTAAGGCTGGAGCATCATTCACCCCATCACCGACCATGCAGACAATCCGTCCATTACTTTGCAGTCGTTTTATCATGGCAACCTTGTCAGCTGGTTGTAATCCGGCATGAACTGATCGGATACCAGCCAATAAAGCGAAATAATCTGCTGATTGTTGATGGTCGCCAGTCAATAACACAGTCTCGGCACCAATCTGATGTAGCTCGTGGATGGTATTCGGAACTGGCTGGCGCAAAGTATCAGATAATGCGATCACTCCGCAAAACTCCCCCTCTGAAGACACCAGCACAGTCGCCTTGCCTTCGTAGCGTAAACGATCAAGTTTTAAGTTGAAACCGGGGTTTATTACGACTCCTCTCTCAGCCAACCAGTCATAGTTACCACAAAGGACCTGCTTGTTATCTACAGTCGATTCGACTCCTTTTCCTGGGATCATGACAAAACCTTTGCTGATCAGCTGGGGCAGTCCGCGGTCTGCTGCGGCGGCTACAATCGCCTTAGCCAGCGGATGTTCAGAATAGGTTTCAGCCGAAGCAGCCAACTGTAGCAGTCCATCACGAGAGGCATTATCGTTTGGCAGTATGTCGCTGACGGTGGTGTTGCCTGCGGTCAGAGTGCCAGTCTTATCGAAAGCCAGGCAATCTGCCTTGCCCATCTGCTCTAAAGCATCACCTGACTTGATGATCACCCCATGTTTGGTAGCTTGCCCAATCGCTGCTACTATGGAAACCGGTGTGGCTAGTACCAAAGCACAGGGGCAGAACACAACAAGAATAGT
The DNA here is from genome assembly GCA_031286245.1 of Coriobacteriales bacterium. Taxonomy (GTDB): domain Bacteria; phylum Actinomycetota; class Coriobacteriia; order Coriobacteriales; family UBA8131; genus WQXZ01. The sequence goes on along the minus strand of JAITUO010000094.1, from coordinate 480 downwards.
CACCGCCCGAACGACGTCTTGTGTAAGCAGCCAGGCAACCAGGGCGATTACCAGGACAATCGGTACCAGCCATGCTGCCCATTTATCGACGATACGCTGCAAAGGAGCCTTGTTCTGCTCAGCTTCTCGGACCAGCTGGATCAGCTTCTGCAAAGTAGAGTCTTCACCAACTGCTGTCGCTTCGATATCGACTGAACCAAAACAGTTGATCGAGCCGCAATAGACTGGATCGCCGACGGTCTTATCCACAGGAAGAGACTCTCCACTGATGACAGATTGATCGATTGTCGTAGAGTTTGCGAGCACCACCCCATCAACAGGGATTGTTTCGCCAGGAAGGATTCGCAGAGTGTCGCCTGGATGGATTTGTGAAATCGGTACCATGTCTTCAATGCCGTTTCTTACAATGCGACCTAAGGCTGGAGCCAGGCTGATCAGTTGTTTAAGGCCTTTTTGAGCTCGCTGGACAGACATTTCTTC
>JAITUO010000043.1 GCA_031286245.1 Coriobacteriales bacterium | reverse complement strand
GCCCATACAATCACCAGTTCGGTCGTTGATGAAGAGGATGACACGGACTTCTGAAGGCAAGTCATAAACATATAAGGTGAAATTGGTATAGGGCCAATAATTCAAGTAGGTGTAGGTCTGTTGTTCCAGCCTCAGGTTACTGTTATATGAAGCTGTATCTTTGGGATAGCTCAAACCGTGACTATCCCAAAGGTATGTCTCAAATGAGTACTGGTACTGATAACAGAAACTAAGATCAATCTGACGAAAAAAAGTTGCCAGTCTGAGTTGATTTGCTGAGCCAGCATCCTTGGTAATCGAGTAGGCAAAAGACCAAATAGCCAGATATTCATCCAGGGGCTGCCGATCAATCGATGAGCTGATTGGCGGTAGGTTGATAAAAGGTTTCTCAGTAGTGGACGTATCGCTGGTAATAGGGACGTCGTCCTGATCAATACTGCTTGTTGCCGGGTCATCAGCATTTGTAGTTGACTGCCCGTTTTCATTCTGGGGACTATCCTGAGTGTCAATAGATCCTTCACTCAGTCCATCATTCTGGTCATCTGGCTGAGACTCGTCTCCTGGATCAGTGCTTGGCTCAGCGTCCAATCCATCAGTAGGTTTGTTACCGGGAACATCAGGCACTTCTGGTGGATCGATAACAAGTTTTGAGAAAGCGACATTTAAGATATCAAATGACACGATGTCACCTTCGAGGTCAACAGCACAGCGTAAGTCATTAATCCCATCATAGTTGATGTCACAATCTACTAATACATAACAGTCTTTGTCAGCCGCATCCTGTGGGCTTAAGTAGACAAAAGAGCTGAGTAATCGTTCCTGGTATTCAAGTTCACGGCTCCCAACAACTAAGCCACGTTTTGCTAGATCTGCCAGAATCAGCTCAGGCACACCGCGGGATATTAATAGCTGACGGTCCTCATCGCTTAGTGGGCTAGTGTCACGAGGATCATAGATATCCCAGGGATACAAACGCACAAGCTCCTGAAAAACGTAGCTATCTGGCTCAGCCGAAACACTGAGTTGAGTGATCTGTTCCATGAAGGGATCGAGTTCTGGGTAGATCAGATTTGGTAACAGGATACCGGCAGTCAGGATCAGTGATACCAGCAGTAAAGTAATGAGGTTGCTGAAATCCCTTTTCACAAAGCATCACCTGCCTTTGTTTTTTCTGAGTGTGCTGCTGACTCAACATTGCGACCATCCAGTTCGGCATCGTTTATGCGACCATCCAGCTTGGCATCGTTTATGCGACCATCCTGCTCGGCTTCGCCAATGCTCATCTGCGCAACCCCGGTTTTCTCCCCATTTGGAACAGCCGTAGAGTTCTCGCTAGCTTTGGAGCTCGCAACCTGGCTGGGGTGCCACATAACTTCGTCCACTGTTGTGTAACGGACATTTTCACCGCCAGCGACCACTACGACAGGCGAATCACTGGCCGCCATGTCGCGGGCGTGTCCATAGGCAGCAGCAAAGTCGCAGCTGACAGTGGTGCCAATGCCGATCTCACTCTCGATGAAAAGCTCAGAACCATGGGCGCGAGCAATTTCGGCACAAAGTGCCAGTCCCAACCCGGCTCCGCCATGACGGCGGGTGCGAGCCTTATCCAACATGTAAAAGGGCTCAGTCAACTGGGGAATCTGGTCGACAGAGATGCCCATGCCGTCGTCTATCACACCAACCACGATGCGTCTTTCCGGGGTTGGAGAAGCTACGTCGCGTTGCTCACGCATCAATTCGCGGGCAGCAATAGTGATGGTCGCACCTTCGGTCGAGGCTTTCATGGCATTGTCGACAAGGTTTAGGATCAGTGACTGTAAGAGCTCGCGGTCGGCGATTACAACACAGTTATAAGTGGGGATCCGGCACAACAGGTTCATCTGGCGGGCGACAAAAATCGGTTGCAACGACATGGTGATTTCACTGGCCAGCTCATATAAGTCGATCGGCTCCAAGGCAAGTTTCATGTTACCGACACTGAGCAGCTCCATCAATTTGCCCGATAGCGCTTGCAGGCGTTTGGTCTCGCTGACGATGATGTTGGCGTACTCCACCCGTGCTGAATCAGATACCTGGCGCTGGACCCTCAGCAGATCGGCATATCCAAGTATCGAAGTCAAAGGAGTCTTCATTTCGTGTGCCAGGTTGCCGATAAAGACTTTACGTGACTCCGCTAGCTGCTCCAGGTCATTGACATTGCTCTCGATCGAATCAGCCATCAGGTTGAAGTTGTGAGCCACCGTAGCCAACTCGTCATTACCGCGGAGCGGCACCCGCCTCTCCAAGTCTCCGGAAGCGATCTGACGGGTAGTGTTCGACAGACTGCGCAGCGGCAACAGCAAGACACGTACCAGCAAAAGCAAAATGCCGGCGATCACCAACGCTGAGACAATACCCACGATACGCATTTGGTTGAAAGTGGCATCGAACAGGTCATATGTCGAAGTGATGTCGTAGAAAGTGATTAATTGATAGGTGTAGTTATTGAAATCTGGATTGGACACAACGAGTAAAAAAACCCTGTCATCGATACGGCAAATCGTTGATGAGTATTCATTAGCTCCCAGTAAAGCAAGTTCTGTGGAGAAACCCGGGTCATTGACCGCATAAACCAAATCGTTATTGTGAAAAATCATCGCTCCGCTACTTGGGTCATTGGCCTGCGGACCTAACACTTCGACAAGCAATGCATTCATCCGGTCATTCGGCAGCATGATCAAGCGCTCTGATAATTTGGTATTGACCACACTGTTCAGTATCTCAACTCGCAGATAGTTGTGGCGGGTGACCGCTGATGACTGTTCACGAGCCAACGACAAGTCATGGCTGTTTTTCAGGATGATCATCGATGTAGCGTTGACTAAGATGATGACCAATGCCAAGGTAGTAAGGAATATCTTCTGCCAGAGTTTCATGTTCTGGGCATAAACCTGTCAGTCGGCCGTGCCGGGCAGGTCGGTCCCGGTTTTCTCCACATATTCCAAAGGACGGCTTTCCAGACGATAACCAAGCCTCTGGATTGTCACCAGGTCACTGCTGAGGTCGAGTTTCTTGCGTAGTTGTTGGACATGGGTGTCAACAGTACGGGTGTCTCCATAGTAGTCGTAACCCCAGACAGCCGAAAGCAGGCGTTCGCGAGTCAGGGCGATGTCGGTGTTGTTGATGAAGAAGGTCAGGAGGTCAAACTCCTTGGGAGTCAGGTCGACCTTCTGTCCGTTGTTAGTAACCTGGTGTCGCTCGCTGTCGACGACGATTTCAGCATGCTTTAAAATGACAGGCTGCGGATGGCTGCGTCTTAGTACCACCTCAATGCGGGCCAGCAGTTCGACGGCTTCAAAGGGCTTGACGATATAATCCTCAGCTCCCATTCGCAGGCCTTTGACCTTGCTGGGCACGTCCCCCATGGCTGTCAAAAAGATCACCGGGGTGTTGGCAGCCAGCATACCGCGCTCCTCAAACACCGTGAAGCCGTCCTTACCCGGCAGCATGATGTCTAGGAGGATCAAATCGTAGTTGCGTTCATGCAGGGCTTTGACAGCGATGTCACCATCGAGAGCGATCTCGCAGGAGTAGCCACCTATACCCAGTGTAGCTTCGATCATATTTGCGATGTTTTCGTCGTCTTCGACGATCAGGATATGTGCCGCCACCTTCGTCCTCTTTCGGGTAAGTGGAAATAATAATGGATTTCAGATTATACAGAGGTCATTTTACCGCACTCGGGCTAAGGTCAGCCAGCGGGCTTGATTGTGTGGGTTTGCTGTTGGCTTGCTTTTGATTTGGTGCACTCGGGCAGAGATCAGCCAGCGGACAGACCATGCAACGAGGCTTGCGGGCGATACAGAATTCCCGTCCGAATTGTACCCACCGATGGTTAATAGAGCCCCAGAGTTGTTTGGGGAGCAGCCCAAGCAAGGCTTGTTCGACTTTGGCTGGAGTATCGGCAGAAGCAGGAGCAAAGCGCAGACAGTGGGCAATCCGAAAGACATGCGTATCGACTGCAATACCTTCGACGATGCCGAATGCCTGTGTCAAAACGATGTTGGCTGTCTTGCGACCGACTCCTGGTAGACGGGTCAGTTCTGCCATTGTACTGGGGACTTCGCCAGCAAAGTCACTGACCAGCATCTGGGCTGTTTGAATGCAATGTTTGGCTTTGACCTGGTAGAAACCAGTACGGCGGATTACTGAAGCGACCTCACTTTGTGTTGCTCCAGCCAAACTGATCGGGTCTGGCCAGCGTCGGAATAATTCTGGTGTGACCCGGTTGACTGCTGCATCGGTGGTCTGGGCTGACAACAGCACTGCAATCACTAACGAAAAGGGGGTTTTGAAGTCAAGCAAGCAAGCAGCAGCAGGGTAGAGCTCATCCATTCGCTCTGCTACTGACAGCGCCCGATCCTGCTTGGCTTTCTTTGCCTCGCGTGGCATAAATCTCCTTGTGGTTAGTAGTGTCGTAGGCCGATGCTGCTTATCAGGTTGTATAGACCTTCGACATAGATGTTGATTGTCATTCTACAACCGGTTGATCATCTAACCAAGAGCTTACACCTTACCTGTTTCCGTCATTAAGCTCCTCCCGTGACCGCTTTCTGTGTCATTTTTAAGCAAATCCTGGGAATTTGTGAGTTTCTGCCGGAAAAACGCCCTCATGTATAGTTTTCTATCGGTTTCTCATATATAGAATTTTGTTGCAAGTCATCTACCTGCGGTTTTAAATTGTGGAGAAAACCGGATCCCACAAAACAGGCCAAACAGCCATACATAGGGGCGATTTTCCGGCAAAAACTCACAAATTCCCAGGAATCGAATAATGACGACTGGCAGTTCATCGTAACCACTGGCAGTTCATCAATTAACAACGTCAACGCTTGACAAGCAACGCACAACATGTAGTATAGACACCCCACGTCTACACAATATGTATACTGAAGCATTTTCATATAAGAAAACTGGAGGAAATGATGGACATCAGCCAAAGCGCTCAGCCGAACACAAGTTTAAACATCAGCCAAAGCGCTCAGCCGAACACTAGCTTCAACATCAGCCAAAGCGCCAGAGAGGTCTTGGAGAAACGCTATCTTGCCCGGGACGAGGATGATCATCTAGTTGAAGACGTCGAAGGCATGTTCAGGCGGGTAGCTAAAGCCGTCGCTGCCGCTGAAGCTAAATACAATGGAGATGTAGCAGCAAGTGAAGAGCGTTTCTTCCAGATGATGACTGCTTTAGAATTTCTCCCCAACTCACCAACTCTGATGAACGCCGGCCGTCCTCTGGGGCAACTGTCCGCCTGCTTTGTGCTGCCGGTGGGAGACAGTATGGAAGAGATTTTCGATGCTGTAAAAAACGCCGCTTTGATCCACAAATCCGGAGGTGGTACCGGGTTTTCCTTCCCACGCTTGCGCCCGACTGGCTCTCCTGTCAAGTCCACTGGCGGTGTGGCTTCTGGTCCAGTCAGTTTTATGAAGGTTTTTAATGCTGCAACAGAGGCTGTCAAACAAGGCGGTACCAGGCGGGGAGCCAACATGGGTATCCTGCGTGTCGATCATCCCGACATTGAGGAATTCATTAGGTGCAAACACAATAATGCCGACTTTACTAACTTCAACATCTCTGTCGGTTTGACAGAAGATTTCATGGAAGCTGTGGAAAAAGGTTCTGACTATGAACTTGTCGATCCTTATGACAGACAGCCTGTAAAAACACTCAATGCTGCAGCTGTGTTTGACAGTATTGTTGATGCTGCATGGCAAAACGGCGAGCCTGGCATTATCTTTCTTGACCGTTTGAACCGTGACAATGTAGTGCCGAGTTTAGGACAGATCGAAGCCACAAACCCCTGTGGAGAACAACCGTTGCTGCCTTATGAAAGCTGTAACCTGGGAAGCATCGACC
>JAITUO010000003.1 GCA_031286245.1 Coriobacteriales bacterium | reverse complement strand
TGCCATCGCCAATGCTGCAGCAACGGTGTCTGCCAATTCACCGAACGACTCCGCCTACATCGGCTTGGCCATATTAGTACCCCTGGAGTTTGAGGAAGTCAAAGCCGATCGAGACGAAGATTCCAAGCAAGCTGCTGGAGACATCGAGGCAGACAGCAAGAAAGCTTCTGAAGCGGTAGAAGCAGCCGAAACTGCCAAGCAAGCCATGGATGAAGCCCATCACAACGGCTGGCTGGCTGACTGTGGTAACTCGATATTGAGTGAGGATAAAGGTTACTGCATGTATGAACGAGCCCTCAAACTAGCTGGCATCACATATCCTACAGCATGCCCGGAAGCAGGCTGGACGTTCGGCATGGCGTTGGAACGGGCACGCAGCTATTATGCATACCGAATGACCAACGACCAACCCCTCAACCAAACAACTAAAGAGCTGGCTAAATGCGAGGTCCGTAAACAGTACTACGCCTATGCATACGAACTCTTACTGTCGGCTTATGTCTTCGATGACGGCTTGGGTACTGTAAGGCTTTATTTCCCAACCTTACCAAACTCACTAAACGATTTCAAAAACTGCCGCCTTTATACTGACCAGGTTTATCCTTGCGATAATAAGAGCATCATTCATGGGACAACAAAATGTGGAGAATACCAGGCAAACGGTGCCAGGGGCTTCGGTTCAATTGCCCAACTGGATAATGGCAGTTTAGTAAAATGTGACGAATGCCAAATGGATTTGAGCACTACTGGCCACATTTTTGACATGACGACAAGAACAGATACTGGCTTTGAACACTGGTACCGTGAAATGGCTCTTGCTGCTCAGGAATACGAAAAACATGCCAAAGACTACAAAGAAAAAATGGACGAAGTGTTGGGTAACGCCAAGCAAGCCACTGATCGTTATCAAGAGGCATTTGATTCTCTCAAGGTAACGCGTCTCAATCCACATCCGCCGGGACGCAAAGGTTGTATTGTCATCGTCGTCGACCCCAGTGCTCATGAATTACCTTTTAACTTAGAAACCCCATTGATTGCCGAACAGGGCCCACTACCGATGCGTATGGCTATCTCCGCATCAGCCCTGGCTAAAGATGCCGAAAGCAATATCCTGGGCGACTTCTTCAATAACCTGAGCGAGAAAGCCAACGCCAGCTCTCCGGTTGCTGGAGCTTTTGTATTCGGCGCTGATATTGTGTTTGAAGTCTGGGGTACTATCCTGGAATTCTATGGCAAAGGGACAGAGGGATTGATCAAGGGAATTGGCAACCTGATTCGTTTTACTTCATTTGACTTATCTTCACCAATAGCCGAATGGGCAGAGGACACAATTAAGAGTTTCTTGGAATTCTGTGGCTTGCAACCGGTCGACCTGCGTGCGCCCAAACCATTGCTGGTCAATAGCTTGTATGTGGCTAATGCTGATCCGGATAGCATATTGGGCCAGGTGATTGTCGGAGTGAAAACACATTATGGAAACCTGTCTGGCAATGGTTCAGGTACTCTGCCGGACATGATAATTGACAGTGTTACCACAGATTTTGAGAGCTATTTCAACGATGCGGTTAACGATGGTATCGAACTGTTCCGTTTCAGTATCGGTCCGGATTATTTCAATATCGAAGTACCTATTAAGGTGTGTATTCCTGAAGTAGTAGTCGAGCCTCTGGTAGAACAGGTCAACAGCGGGTTGAGCAAGCTTCAGGAATACTTGCATGGTGAGGATTACAAAGATGTTTGGAAATAAAGAGTTAGCCCGGGTTTATCCACAGGCTAAAGGGCATACAAGTAGCCTTGGCCATCGTTTACATTGGCCATCAATCGGCAACCGAGGTCAGATGACTGTAGAGCTGGCTGTAGTTTTTCCGGTGGCATTGTTGATTGTTTACATCATGGTCAATTCCATGTTGTTTTTGAGTGCCTGTGCACGTTTTGACCGGATATCGGCCGAAGCGGTACGCACTATGGCAACCAGCCCTGGTTCAGACAGTTTCGGCATTAGGAGCCGAGCAGCTGATACTGAGGCCTGGCTGGAGAGGAACTTCGCGGATTTGGACTATGTGCAGATCAGTGTTACAGCAAACCCCGTGGTTTTTGGGAAATTGGACGAATTGCTGGATCCCCAAGGTGATAATAGTGTGGTATTTTCGTTACTACCCAAACAAGAGTGTTTTACTTGCACATTATCCTTCACACCCTGGGGAATGCCCGGCGAATTGTTTGGCGTAAAACTATTTACTGTAAACCACACTCGTGAATATGTCATCGATCCCTATCAGCCAGGAGGGATACTCTAAGGAAAGGTAAATCATGAATCCCGGAGAGAAAAACAATGCGAAAGGCAAATCATCGGCTTGGAAAGGCGGGACCGGCAGTTCTACCTCTGCCAGGAAAGGCAGCATCAGTAGTTCTTCTGTGCCTGGAAGCAAACTGACTAAGCGTGCTTCATCGAAAAACATACAGGTTAGGCCGGTGTCCAAACTGCAGAAAACTACCGTTAAGATTGGAAAAGAAGCCAGTCGACAAAAAGCCATGTCAGTCGAACAGAACAGGGATGCTAGCTGGCAGAAAGTCAACCAAAGCAACACTGTATATCAGACTGAGACTGGCCAACGTAATAGTCGTATCTCTTTGCGGTTTGTGGTTGTCGTAGCTTTGATATTGGCTGGTTTGGCGATCTTAGCACGCTGCCTACCGGCTGCTGAAGGTGTCAGTACACTAGCCGGCTACCAGGCCGATCGCCAAAAGCCTGAGGACTTGATAGACCCATTGGCAATCAGCAAGCAGAGCGCGAGTTTCACTTTGTTAGCAGTCAGTCCTGATGGAAAAACTATTGGATACACCAGCGAACTCACCACTGGAGCGGCCGGAATTGAACTTCTTGGATTGCTTGGCCAGCAGGGATGGCAGCAATGTGAGATGCCCGAACAAGAACTGGTGTCAAGCCTAACCAGCCCCCTCATGCTTTCGCTGGAGCAGTGCAATAGTTCAGGTGTGATACAAAGCCGGATGATGATTCAGCTTTTCCCATTCGAGGATGGCTGCAGCATTGTGATTACCGTGTATAAATAGGTGTGTTATGGATTGTATCGATCAAAGAACAATGATTTCGCATCGTGTACGAGTTGCCAATCGGCTTTTTTCACGCCTGTTGGGCCTGAAAGCCAAAGGCGTCATGAATGATGTCGATGCGTTGCTACTTGACCCCTGCTATAGCATCCACAGTTACGGCATGCCAACCGATATCGATGTCGCATTCATAGATAAGCAGGGACGGGTGCTAAAAAGCCTTCGCAATCTGCCGCCCAGACGCCTGGCTTCCTGTCATGGTGCTCGGGCAACCTTAGAGCGGTTCAGTGATCCAACCAGTAGCTGGTTCTCTGAAGGAGAAATGCTTGTACTGTCTTATCTTGATGACAAAAAGGTCCCTGCAATAATTACGAAGATGGAGTAAGAGATGAAAACTTGTCCATACTGCCAAAGTGTGAGTTTCGATGACGCTGAGACCTGTTTCGGCTGTCTATTCCGCTTTGATGTTCAGTCTCATGAGCTGCCAGTCTTGGTCAATGCTACTAGTGAAGATAACCAAAATGACGATGCCGAAGTGACCGAGGCGATTACCTTGTCGAACAACCAACAAACCGGCTTCTCTGGCATGGCGCGGCTACATGTCAAGATGCCTCAAGGTTACCACTACGATGTTTATCTGGAGAAACCCGAGGGAGCGAGTATCCAGATCGGCTGGATACCTGATCCTGAGCCAGTGGAGTAGGGAGGGTTTTGTTCTCGGGTGGTGTAGTGCTCCATCAAGCAACCCAGCTCACTTGAGCCGTTATAATGTATACTTGTCGATTCGTGGGCGATTGGCGCAGCGGTGGCGCAGGTGCTTTACACGCACAAGGTCAGCGGTTCAAATCCGTTATCGCCCACCAGGTCATTATTTAACGAACCAGCACTATTTTGCATAATCGGATTACCGTATTCATCCAGATAGTGGTATGTAACCGCAATATGCGTTTTGGACACGTCCTCGCGAGAGACGAAAATCGAGAAAAAATCGAACGCCTTTTTGTTGTCTTTGAGGTCGAGGTCGCGGATGCTTTCTAACAGAAACTCAAAAAAGTCATCAGGGACAAGCGTACACTTCTTGGTCTCGTATTCGATTGTCGCCTCAATCGTAGCCTTTTCTGCCCTAAGC
>JAITUO010000097.1 GCA_031286245.1 Coriobacteriales bacterium | reverse complement strand
CAGAGCCATGAAATAGGTCGGCTGGCCGTGGACGTTGACCAATAGTGGGAAGGTCGACTGGTAGCGCAGGTGCTGCACCTGGCCTTGTGCGGAGTACATCGCGGATTCTTCAGTGGCTCCAGACATCGGATAGAAACGCGCTTCGGCAGTGCGCTGGTTGATCAGCACAAAACCGACTATCGAGCTATCACTGACAGCCGAGGTGATACCGGTGTAGACCCAGACATCATCATCTTTGGCGATGTAGTTATAGCCCAGTTGCCCGTTGGTACCGGGAGTGGTCTGCACCACACCCTCCTGTCCGAGCCATGAATTGATCCAACCTTTTTGGTAGGCTCCGTGCCAGTTATACTGCGCCAACACCAGATCGGCCGGATATACCCGGTCGACCCATTTAGGGCACTCATCAATTGACAGGTCAATGCACTCACCGGTCGCTGCATCGCATAAAACGACCCGGGTGATGTCTGTTCCACCGAACAGCCCAATGCGTCGAGTCTGCACTGGACAGACCCACCAGGGATGGCCGTCCTCATCAATTTCAATGGATTTCTGGTCAAACATATAGAACGGGAAACTAAGCTGGACATGCCGGTCGATGTTGCGGCCTAGCGGCTCGGACTGCGAGTAAAGCATCGGGGCATCCAGGCGCATGATTTTCGAATCCTGAGTCGCCATATCAATCAGCACATAACCGGGCAGCCCAGTGTTGCGGTTGGTGAACCACTTGAAAAGGTCGGCATAGTCAAGTGGGCTGATTCTGACCGGTTTACCTCGGAAATTGATCTGCGAATACAGCGGATTGATCACAAACTGGCTGACGTATTCGGGTATCTCACCCATTACTCTATTGCCGAGGAGAGTTGCTGATTCTCGATCGATCACGGGTATCTCCGCATAATTTACCTCTTTTATATCTGTGGAGAAGTCCCTGGTCTCAACTACTAGAATATCGGCATATCGGACAGCATTACCGGGAAAGATCGGGGACGATAAGAGGGAGCCGATCAGGAAAACGACTAGCCCGCCGACAGGGATCCAGGACAAGCGTTTGAAGAGTACAGCGATCTGACCAGCCTTTTTGGCCTTGTCCTTGTCGATGGCAGTAGCTTTCAATCGGCCACTTTCGTCGAGTTCCTGCGGTCGGTTGGACTGCGTACTAGCATCGCGTTGAGCAAGCAACGCACGGAATCTGAAGATAATCCAGGCTGGCACCAGGATGAAAAGGATGATGAATCCCCAGGTACCTTCGCTGTGGATGTTAATTGGCGGATGATACCACCAATATAGCAATAACAAGAGTGGTATGGCGACGATAGCCAGTATAATCAGAAAGCGTCTGAGCAGGCGGTTGGAGCCTATTTGTCTGGTTAAGGGACTGGTTTTCGAGCCAGCCTGCTGGTTTGTTGTCTTTGATTTCGCCTTCGAGCCGGTTTGCTGACCTGGCTGTGAATTAGCCTTCGAGCTGGCTGGTTGGCGTAAAAAACCGAAGCGTTCGGTCCATGGTTTTGGCATGCTAGTTCCTTTGTCTCGTGCTGAAACCCCCGGTCAATGAAACACCTGCTATATCAGTATATTAATGGTACCGCAATACTATTGCTGGTTGAAGGAAGGATAATGGTATACCTGATGGGGATACATGCATAATTACCGGCTTGGTGAGCGATAAAACACTCGCTCACCAAGCAGTTTTAAGGATTGAAATTACGTTGGCTACTAGCTGCGCTGCTAACTATAACAAGCCCATACTGATATAAATTGGCACAGCCACACAAATAGCAATCAGACAAGCAACAAAGTAGACAACACCGTAGGTGCCCAGGTGCTTGGCTGTCCAGGTTTGTTCGCCAGCAATACTTTGAGACATTAATGCCCACATGTTCTGGTAAGCCATGAAGAAAGCATTCACAGTCATGACAAAGATCGGCACCCAGACCAGGGGACTGATGTTATATGCCTGAGTGATAGCTGGAAGGATCGGTACAATTATCGCCATGGTTGGGATAAGGGTAGCTATGTCGATGAAGCGCCAGGCAAACAGGATTGTTGTGACAACCAGCATGAAGATCCAGGGGTTACTCGCGAGCGGCTTGATAGCAGGAACAACAATCTCAGCCAACCAGGTTGAGACACCAGTTGTAGCAAAGACAGCGCCAAGCCCCAGGGCAACACCGACGAAAGTCACCAAATCCCAACTTATGCCGGTGCCGAATTCCGAAACATTCATTATCTTGAAAATGAAGAAACAGACCAAGGCCAGCATACAAACAGCCGCGTCTGGAATACCGTGCAAGCTATTTGTTATGAACAATGTAAATGATGCAACTAAAATGATTCCTGCTGCTTTCTCATCCCGACTCATTGGCTCGGCTTTCTGAGCCTTGAGCTTGGCGATAGCGTCCTTATCCAGAGGCTCTTTTGGCTTTAACACAAGATAGCCACCGAACAGCAGGATGACGGTGACGATTTCCATCGGTATGAAGGCGACACTGAACCAGGAACTAAAATCAATCAATCCCTCCAGACCAGGTACTGAGTTGTACATGCCCATCAGAATCGGTCCCGAAAGTGCACCGGTCAACCAGCCGGTACCAGGTACCAAGGCGACAGCAAAGGCCGTCAAAAGTAGGAGTGAGTTTCCTTTTGATCCAGGCTCCAACCCAAACAGATTGCAGCAGTAAACAGCAATCGGCAGCAGTATGGCTACTCTTACAGTGATCGACGGGGTCAATATGCTGAGAATTACTCCGATAAGGAACCAGGCAATGATCATCGAGAGATAGGTCGGTCTGAACAGCTTGATGATTGCCAAGGCGATTCGTTTGCCCAGACCAGTTTTTTGCAACACAAAGCCAAAGAACAGGGCTGGTATCAGCGTCCAAAGAGCGGACTGGGTAAATCCAGCAAAGACTACAGCCGGCGGCAGTTTTTGAACCAGCAGGAAGAATGCCAAAAACATACCGCCCATCGAAAATGGCAAATTGAAGGGCTTGAAGATCCAGATACCGATGGCAATCAACAAGCCGCCGATCACCATCTGCCCCTGATCACTCAGGTCAGGGGAGAAGGGCTTAAAGATCATGATGACTGCTGCCAGTAGCAAAAAGACGCCACTGCCAATATACGGAAGATACTTTTTCATAGCATTACCTTTCATACTGGTGTTTTTCCTCCTGGTGACTTTTCTGCTGGTATTAATTCTCCTGGTGACTTTTCTCCTGGTTACTTTTCTGCAATTATATCGAATTTGTAATATGGACAAGATAGCATACTACAGCTTACTGTATTACTGGGGTACAGCGAAGAAGGTAGGGGAGGTTGTGTCTATCATTCTTTCATTCAGAAACTAGAACCCCACCAGCAACAACGAAAGCCTAATCATTAGAGCCAAAAAGGCTCTAATGATTAGGCTTCATGGTGGGCCGCCGGGGGTTCGACAATCGCTTCGCTGCTACGCAGCTCGCGCTTGATGGCCTCAGTCGCTTCGCTCCTTCGCCCCTCCGGCCTACGAACGCGCCACTGGCGCCTTCGCTTTACGGCCGGAGCCCTCCCGGGTTCGAACCCCGCCAGTAACAACGAAAGCCTAATCATTAGAGCCAAAAAGGCTCTAATGATTAGGCTTCATGGTGGGCCGCCGGGGGTTCGACAATCGCTTCGCTGCTA
>JAITUO010000075.1 GCA_031286245.1 Coriobacteriales bacterium | reverse complement strand
AGCCATGGCAATCGCTTTTTATCTGGCTCTGACCTCCGACCATAGTTTTACCGATGCCATAGTGATTCTGGCAATCGTCGTTTTGAACATCAGCCTGGCTGTCCGTCAGGAAATGGGAGCTGAGAAGGCTTTAGAAGCACTGCGACGCATGAACGCCCAGATCACGGTTGTCATCCGTAACAGCCAGCCACAGCCAATCGATGCCATCATGCTGGTACCTGGTGACATCGTCAGTCTTCAGGCTGGTGATCTGATACCGGCCGATGCCCGAATCATCGAAAGCATCGACCTCAAGGTCGAAGAATCGGCACTGACTGGCGAAAGTGTCGCTGTCGAAAAAGATGCCAACGCAATAATCGACAGCCAGGCTTCCATCGGCGACCGTTTGAACATGCTGTTCTCAGGCTGCCTGGTCACCAATGGACGGGCCCGGGCAATCGTGGTTGCCACCGGTATGCAAACCGAAATGGGAAAAATCGCTCTTCTCCTGAATACTACAAAACGGTCCAAAACCCCACTGCAGAAAAAGATGGATGTCTTCGGACGCATCATCTGCTTCGTTGGCCTCGGTGCCGGTGCCCTGCTCTTTTTGCTGCAGGTCTTCTCTGAGCCCCTGCCGGTGGTTTTACTGAATGCCGTCTCGTTGGCGGTCGCTGTGATCCCCGAATGCCTGCCGATTATCGTGACTATCACACTGGCTTACGGTGTCTCAAATATGGCAAAGAAACAGGCTATTATCCGCCGGATCCCAGCAGTCGAGACTTTGGGCAGTGCTTCGGTGATCTGTACCGATAAAACCGGCACTCTGACTCAAAACCGCATGACTGTTCAACAGGTCTGGTCGGTCAATCATCAACCGAAAGCCACCGATGTTGAACTGAACCACGACGAGCGAATCTTAGTCGAGATGATGGGACTGGCCAGTAATGCCTCATTAGGCAGCCGGACAAGCGAGACTTTGGACACCGGTGATCGAGATTTAAACAAAAACAGTAACTCAGAATATGTGGATAAGACCGTAGGCGATCCAACTGAGACAGCGATCCTTTTATTGTTACGTGATATCGGTATTGAAAAACCCAGCTTGGATGCGATCTATCCGCGAGTTTTCGAGATTCCTTTTGACTCCGAGCGAAAACTGATGACGACAGTGCATGAACTGGATGACCATCGCTATATCTCGATCACCAAAGGTGCCTTTGACCGCATTCCAGTTGAAGCTTCAGCAAAAAGTGCACAAGCCGCGCAAGTAGTACATGACCAGTTCGCAGAGGGTGCCTTGCGTGTACTGGCAGTCGCATATAAATACTATGAAGACCTACCAGTCAACCTCGGACCGGACGAACTGGAAGCAGGTCTGACTTTCGCTGGCCTGGTCGGTATGATTGATCCGCCACGCCCGGAAACTTTAGATGCGGTCGAGACAGCCAGGCAGGCTGGCATCAAGACAGTGATGATCACTGGAGACCATGCTTTAACTGCATCAGCGATCGCGAGCCAAACAGGGATCCTGGCTACCGGTGGACGGGTGGTCACCGGAGCTGAGATGGCCAAAATGTCGGATGACGATCTGGCTTTACATGTCTTGGACTATTCAGTTTATGCTCGAGTCAGCCCAGAAGATAAAATCCGTATCGTCAAAGCCTGGCAATCTAAAGGTGAAGTCGTGGCAATGACTGGTGATGGAGTAAACGATGCGCCAGCCTTGAAGGCAGCTGATGTCGGAGTGGCAATGGGTTCTGGTACCGATGTTTCCAAGAATGCCAGTGATGTGGTACTGACTGACGACAATTATGCTTCGATTGTCAACGCCGTAGCCGAAGGTCGTAGAGTTTATGACAACATCCGTAAAGTCATCAGTTCATTGGTTGCCTGCAATATGTCTGAGATTTTAATCATCCTGTTTGCTGTGATACTGGGCTGGGGCACGCCTCTGGTGGCTATCCAGCTGTTGTTTATCAATGTTGTCGCCGATGGCATCCCTGACCTTTGCATGTGTCGCGAGCCAATGGAAGCCGATGTCATGCGTCGCAGACCAATCAGCCAATCTGCCAGTATCTTTACCGGTGGTTTGGGCATTAGGATCAGTATCGTAGCTGTTGTCTTTACGATCATCTCGCTTGCCGGTTTTTATCTGGGAAGCTTTGTGCAAATCTCTGACTCGGTAGCACCATCACATGCTATTGGCCAGACGATGGCTTATGTGGTGATCGGTTGGTCGTCAGTGGTCAATATCATCAATGTTCGCAGTTACGACAAGTCGATTCTGACCATCGGACTGCTATCGAACCGCTTGTTGTTTTATGGTATCTGCCTATCGCTGGTCTTGGTTGCCGTCACTGCCGGTGTCCCGGTGGTGAGGGATGTCTTTTATTGTGTACCACTCAGTTTGACTCATTGGTTGGTGATTACCGGTCTATCCATAACACCATTATTCGTTGTGGAGCTGATCAAGCTCATGCAACGAGGTAAAAAAAGTATAAGTTACTGATAAATTTCTATGAATTTACTTGCCAGCCTTCCGGCATTGGAGTATTGTGACACTTTATTAAATTATGGGATGGAGGAGAAATGCAACCTGACCCGACCGAAGTCGCAAACCGTATCCGTTCACTGAGAGAAGATCTAGACATATCAGCCGATCAGATGGCCATATTGACTGGCCGTGATGTAGCTGAATACCTGGCACAGGAATCTGGCGAAGCTGATCTGAGTTTTACCTTCCTGTTCAAGGTATCTCAGGCACTGGGTGTCGATGTGATTGAGATTTTAACGGGTGAGGCTCCGAAATTAACGGGTTACGAATTGACTCGATCCGGTACAGGTTTATCGATCCTTCGCCGCTACGGTTTTGAATATCTGCATCAGGCTCCTTTTTTTAAAGACAAACTCTGTGAACCTTTCATAGTCACAGCTCCCTATATCGAGGAGGAGCAGACCCAACCGATCCATCTCTCCTATCATCGCGGTCAGGAGCTGGACTATATCATCTCCGGACGTATGCGTTTTGCCTATGAGGACCATATAGAAGAACTGTCGGCTGGTGACACCTTGTTTTATGACTCGTCTCGTGGCCACGGTATGATCGCCACCGGCGGCCAGCCCTGTGTGTTTTTAGCTATCGTAATAAAACCCCAGGATGGCTTATCGATTGACGGTGAATCTCTGACAAGCAACGAACCACCATCGGGCAACATCAACATTCCCTAGGCGCTTTTGACTGACTCAAAAGCGCCGCTGGATCTCATGTTGTGCCCACTTGTGCGTACCCACGCAGTCCGATGATGGAGGATTACAATGCGAAAAATATACAAACGTTATGCTGAAGAACTCTACGATGAAGACGGCCTGCTGATGCAATACCGGCTGCATTGGCCAGCTGACTACAATTTCGCCTATGACGTCGTTGATGACATTGCGAGCGTTGAGCCAGATCGTCCGGCCATGATCTGGTGTAATCCAGAAGGGGAGGAGCATGTCTTTAGCTATGGCGACCTAAAGTACTGGAGCGATAAAACCGCAAACTTCCTGGCTGAAACTGGTGTCGAAAAAGGGGAGCTGGTCCTGGTTATCCTGCGACGCCACTATCAGTTCTGGTTTGTCGCCTTAGCATTAAACAAACTTGGTGCGGTGATTGTACCGGCAACCTTTATGCTGAAAGAGCATGATGTCGCTTACCGCGTCAACTCCGCTGGCATCAAAACTGTCATTTGCACAGATCTCGGTGACATCGCCGATGTGATCGACAACAGCCTGACTGATTGTCCCAGCCTTGAGACCCGAATCATCGTTAACGGAGGTGGGGGAGGCCTTGTCGTTCGCAGTGGAGAGCTGGACGACAGCCAGCTAAGTGGAGCAGACGGTATCTGCCAGTTAGCCGCTCAGCGTCCGGGATGGATTGACTTCAACACTGCGGTGTTGTCAGCCAGTCCGAGTTTTGCCCGCCGCGAGAGTCTGGCTGCAGACCCGATGATCATGTACTTCTCCTCAGGTACTTCAGGTAATCCAAAAATGGTTTTGCATGATGCCAGTTATTCACTGGCACATATGGGGACAGCCCGGCACTGGCAGCGTGTCAAAGCTGATGATGGTTTGCATTTTACAATCGCGGATACTGGCTGGGGTAAGGCCGTCTGGGGTAAGTTCTACGGCCAGTTTTTAATGGAAGCCTGTGTCTTGACTTATGACTACGACCGCTTTGTACCAGAAGAGATCTGTGGACTGATTGAACGTTATCGGGTTTCAACATTTTGTGTACCGCCGACCATGTATCGCATGCTTTTGAATTCCAACATCCGCGATTTCGACCTCAGCTCGATTGAGCACTCAGTAACAGCAGGCGAAGCCCTCAGCCCGGACCTGTTCGAAGGCTGGCGCGAATTGACCGGTTTGCTGATCTATGAGGGCTTCGGCCAAACTGAAACACCGGTCACTGTCTGCAACATCAAAGGCATGCAACCAAAGCCCGGCTCGATGGGACGTCCATTGCCACTCTATGAAATCCGCATCATGAATGCTGAGGGAAGTGAATGTGAGACCGGTCAGACAGGTGAAATCTGCATTAAAACCGATACCGGTGACCCTGACCAGCCTTATCCGCCGGGCATCATGTTGGGTTATTACCGAAATCTGGAGCGTACCAGTGAGACCATTTATGATGGCTGGTATCATTCCGGTGATCTAGCCTGGCGCGATGAGCTGGGGCACTATTGGTATGTCGGACGTAACGACGATGTCATCAAGTCCAGCGGTTATCGGATTGGGCCTTTCGAGGTGGAAAGTGTGATTGTCGAACACCCTGCTGTCCGCGAATGTGCTGTCACCGGCGTACCGGATCCAGTCCGCGGTTTTGCTGTCAAAGCCAGCATTGTCTTAAACCCCGGCTACGAACCTTCTGATGCTCTCAGCAAGGATATCCAGGATTTCGTGAAAAGTGAGACTGCTCCCTATAAATACCCTCGGATCATCAGCTATCTGGATGAGTTACCGAAAACTGTCAACGGTAAGATCCGTCGTGCTGCCATCCGGGCTGCGGATATGGCTGATGCAGAGGCAGCCGCTCGTCGAGCCCCCGAGGAGTTTGGCGGTTGATGGTTACTGGTATCTTGAATCTGGCAACTGCCCGCCATTCTCCTGAAGAGTTTGGTGATTGATGGCTGCTGGCGTAATAAATTTGGCTGCCACGATCGAGCATACCCTGCTTGACCACGATGCCTCCGACATCGACATCGATGAGCTCTGCAGCGCTGCCATCTGGTTTGGATTCGCTGCTGTCTGTGTATTCCCAGAGCATCTCACACTGGCTCATGAGCTGGTCGCCAATACCGCTGTCAAGCTGGTTTCAGTTGTAAATTTTCCGACCGGTGATCGACCGCTAGATGAAGTTTTATCGACGATGGATTCAGCCATTACAGCCGGTGCCAACGAAATTGACTATGTCATGAACCTACCAGCTGCTCAGGCTGGTGATTGGGACAAGGTCACCGCAGATATCGGTGCTGTTGTTGAGAAAGCGCATTCTGCCGATCTCACCTTAAAAGTGATCATTGAGATTTGTCTTTTCGATCAGCCCGGAATAGTTAGAGCCTGTCAGGCTGCGTTGGCTGGCCAGGCGGACTACATAAAAACATCGACTGGCTTTTCTACCGGTGGGGCGACAGTCGAGGCAGTCAAGTTGATCAGAAACACTGTTGGCAACCAGGCTGGCATCAAGGCCTCCGGTGGTATCCGTGACCGGGATTCGGCTGTCGCCATGCTGGAGGCTGGAGCGGACCGGTTAGGCACTTCACATGGTCTGGCGATCATCCGCGCCATGCCGATATAAAGTCTCTTTTATTTGGCCAATCATAGCCAAAAACAGGCAAATCCTAGGAATTTCCGAGTTTCTGCCGGAAATCAGCTCTCATGTATAGTTCTCTATGGATTTCACACAGATAGAATTCTGCCACAGCTCATCTACCAGCACGTTTAAATTGTGGAGAAAACCGGATCGCACAAAACAGGCCAAACAGCCATACATGAGAGCTGATTTCCGGCAGAAACTCGGAAATTCCTAGGATTACCTACTTTATAGGCTATACAGACACATAGATGTCAAGCAATGAAGTGGAAATCCTTATCTTTGATCGACCGTTCGATGACCGATCTATAATCTGACTGGCTATAATTAAATCCAGCTGGCAATAATAGGGGAGTCACCATGATGCAAATTGTCAACATCAGAGAAAACACTGAGTGGCGCCAGACAGCTGCTGACTTCATTTCCACTTTAGGTAGTCAGAGCAAGCAGGATGCCATTACTGTCATTGATACGGCCATCAATACCTCCATGGCTCTGCCACGCTGGTACCTGTTGCTAGACGGCGACCGGATTGTTGCCAGCTTTGGCTTGACTGACTGGACCTTGAATCTGCTACCTGATCCGGCAGCTTCCGTGCTTAGACCCTGGTTGACTGGCATATCTATCAATGCTCAGTCTGATCGGCAAAATATTAGTACGATGATCCTGGAACATGCCCGGACCGAAACCATCGGGTTGGGCTTTGAAAAGCTCTACATTACCGAAAGCCAGGACATCCAACTTGATGAGGATTGGCGGTATCACTGCGATCTGACCACACTGGATGGCAAAGAGCTAGCGATCTATGAAGCTAACGGTATTATCCAGATAGAAGAAATGGCAGCCTTTTTTAATGCGCGAGCCGATTTCTATGACAGTCACATGCTCGATGACCTTGACCTGGATGAGTTTTATCTCGCCGTTGATCGGTGCTTCGACAGTCCAGCTAGACGTCTCTTGGATCTCGGCTGCGGTACTGGCTTGGAACTGGCACGGCTGTTTGACCGCTTTCCCAACATGTCGGTTACCGGTATCGATCTGTCGCAGCAGATGCTGGCATTGCTTCACCAAAAGTTTCCGGATAAACAACTTGACCTGATCTGTGGCTCGTTTACCGATGTCCAGTTTGAGCAGGAATATGATCATGTTCTCTCGACATATGCGCTGCACCATTTCAACCATGCACAAAAACTCACTTTGTATAGCAGCATCCACGCGGCGTTACTGCCTGGCGGCAGGTTCATACTCGGCGATTACGTAGTGCCGAGCAAAGAGCTAGAGACAGAGTTTTTGGCGGAGAGCGAGCGGCTGCGTCATGAGAAAGGTATCGCTGCTGAGGAGTTCATCCATTTCGACACTCCCTTGACCGTTGCCAGCGAAATCAGTTTGCTTAAAGCAGCTGGTTTTTCTTCGGTTGATTTAATCAAACAATGGGAGAATACCGTGATCCTGGTTGCCTGGAAATGATAGTTACGAAGGGTAGGGGGTGGAAGTGAATGGTCTCAAAGATACTACGCTTATCTTAAATATAGCTCTTGTTCCGCCAAACGCCTGACAATAGGTCTATACTACGATACCAAGAAAGCAAATGGTTTTTCTGACTGATATGAAAGGAGCTGAAGAATGACAGATCGTAACATGCCGCCAGCCCCGCAGCCAAGTTATGAGGTTCCACCGAACCAGGGAGGGTTCCAGCAGCCACCACCACAGCCGAATTACGGCTATGCCCCACAGGTCGCGCCGACCCGGCAGGGATGGGGCAGCGCCCATAAAGACAAATGGGTCGCCTTTGTCCTGGCTATCACTTTGGGGCCATTAGGCATCCATAAGTTTTACCTGGGATACAAAAGTGAAGGTATGATTATGCTATTAGTGTCAATAGTCGGAGGCCTTTGTTTTGGCCTGGGAGTCATGGCTATGGTTGTCATATCCTACATCGAGGCTGTCAAGTATGTGATTCTAACCCAAGAGGATTTCGAACGCGAATACGTTTTCGGAACCAAGGCCTGGCTTTAGGAGGCCCACCTTGTTTCAGTATTCCAATCTGAGCAACGGCATAAGGGTATACACCGAGCGCATGGAAAACGTGCGCTCGGTCTCTATCGGTGTCTGGTTCAGGGTCGGTTCACGTGATGAGCTGCCTGGCCAATATGGACTCTCGCATTTCTTGGAGCACATGTTTTTCAAAGGCACGAACAAGCGTGATGCGATAGCGATTGCTCAGGACTTTGAGTCACTCGGCGCTGACCAAAATGCTTATACATCAAAGGAACACACCTGTTATTACGCCAGAGTAGTAGACGACAAGATCGAACCGGTCTTCGAGATCATCGCTGATATGTTGACCGGGTCACAGTTTGCTCAAAACGAGATCAATTCGGAACGTGAGGTTGTTATCGAGGAGATCGCCCGATCAGAGGATAGCCCACAGGACTATATTTTCGAAGTCTTCAGTGAGGCAGCTTTACCTGGCCATAACCTGGGTCGTCAGATCATTGGGTCACGCGACAGTGTCGGTAGCTTTTTAAGTGCCGATTGTTTCGCCTATCAACAGGCGCATTATCATGCGGATAATTGCATTGTTGTCGCCTGCG
>JAITUO010000010.1 GCA_031286245.1 Coriobacteriales bacterium | reverse complement strand
GTCGGCGTATCACGCCGGGTGGCGAGCAAGTTGGCTACCGAGTTATTGGAGGAACTAGGTCTTGCCGACAAACGTGACCAACCAGCCCAAGGTCTGACATTCCGTGACCAACGCTTATTGGAAATCGCTCGAGCACTGGCCGCAAATCCGAAATTTGTGCTGCTGGATGAACCAGCAGCTGGACTGAACGAAGCCGAGTCTGATGAACTGTTGAATCTATTGCGCCCGATGCCTGCAGCCAAAAAAATCGGTATTCTCGTCGTCGACCATGACATGCGTCTGATGATGAAACTCTGTGATAGGCTGCAGGTCCTGAACTATGGTCGAACGATTGCCGAAGGAACTCCTGACGAGGTACGCCGTGACCCGGAAGTCATCAAAGCCTATTTGGGAAGTGATGCAGCATGAGCCAGGCCAGCGACCCCAAACTGAGCGACCCCATCCTCAGCGTCAAAGACCTGGTTGTCGCCTATGGATCAGTGCGTGCTCTACATGGCATCTCCCTGGAGGTCTACCCCGGAGAATTAGTCAGCGTCTGTGGAGTCAACGGGTCAGGCAAATCGACGACCTTGAAAACCATCGCTGGAATCCTCAAACCTCAGTCCGGGCAAATCATCTTTAGCAACAAGAGTATCGCCGGAAAAAAGCCGGAGCAGATTCACAAACTGGGAGTAGCCCTCGTCCCGGAAGGCCGTGAGATATTCCCTTCATTAACGGTTGCTGAAAACCTGAGGATCGGCGCATTTGGCCGTTATTCGGCAAAACAGTTTACCCTCGATCTGGAAGATATATATGCCCTTTTCCCGATCCTGAAACAGCGTATCAACCAAGCTGGTGGCCTGTTATCCGGTGGAGAACAGCAGATGCTGGCGATCGCCCGGGCTTTGATCTCTCACCCGGAACTCTTGATGATGGACGAGCCTTCACTTGGCCTTTCTCCAACGATGGTCGATACCATCTTCGAATTGATTGCCACTTTGAAGGAACGAAAAATCACGATTCTTTTAGTCGAACAGAACGCTGAGCGAGCGCTACAAATCGCTGACCGTGCTTACCTGTTGTCGACCGGCCATGTCAAATTCGCTGGTCAACCAGCAGATATGCAATCCACAGTCGATATCACTGCAGTCTACCTGGGCGAGGGGAAAGGAGGCGAGCTATGAGCCTGGGGATATTCATCGAATTCTCCATCAATGTCTTGAGCATGGGCAGCCTCTATGCCCTGATCGCCCTGGGCCTGGTGTTCGTATTTGGCATCTGCCAGATGGTCAACTTCGCCTATGGCGAGTTTTTGACCGTCAGTGCCTATGCCTTATACGCACTCGGGACTTTTACCAATCTGCCCTGGCTGATGGTGTTTTTACTCGGAATTCTGGCTGGCGTCAGCGTGGCATTCTTCTGCGAATTAATCGCCTTTCGGCCATTCAGGGGACGCTCGCTGGAGGCTTTGTTGGTGACCTCATTT
This sequence comes from Coriobacteriales bacterium, assembly GCA_031286245.1. Classification (GTDB taxonomy): domain Bacteria; phylum Actinomycetota; class Coriobacteriia; order Coriobacteriales; family UBA8131; genus WQXZ01. Next base: position 5,142 of record JAITUO010000010.1, on the reverse strand, counting down.
GCTGTCAGTGTCATTTTACAGCGGTCATTTCAATTGGGGATAAGCCCGCGTTCGCGCGCTGTCCCAATACCAGACTTTTTCAATCAGACTATTCTGGTTTTCGGTGTAAGCACACCAATCAGAAACCTGGTTATCATTGCCAGTTCAATCATTTTATTAATTGCCTTTGTTTTATTAATGAAGAAGACCACCCTTGGCATTGCCATGCGGGGTGCAGCGGAGAATTTCACAACAGCCAGGCTGATGGGCGTGCCAGCTAACCTGGTGATCCTGGCTGCTTTCGTGATCAGTGGTTTTCTAGCTGGAGTAGTAGCTATCTTCTGGTCTGCCAAGACAGGTTCGGTTGAACCGATGGTTGGCTCAGGGCCATTACTGATTGGCTTCATAGCTGTGGTCATCGGCGGCATGCAGTCATTGCCCGGTTCGGTTGTCGGGGGGTTTGTATATGCGATCGTCGCCAATGTGTTGTCACTGACCTTGCCTACGACTTTACTCTCATTCCGTGACGCCATCATGTTCATCATTGTGATCGCTTTTCTGGTACTCAGGCCAGGTGGCTTGTTGAAAGGCAATTATCAAGAGGAGCGTGTCGGATGAACAGCGCAAAGAGTACCTGGACGCGTTTCATTGATTCAAAGTATTCGACTCCGGCAATCCTGATTACGATCTTGATTGTCCTGGACAGTTTTGTCTGGTGGTTGAACATCCCCTTTATCGAGGATATCTGTACTGTTGCTACGATAACCTTGATCATGGTGTTGGGATTCCAACTATTCATGGGTAATTCTGGAATCTTAAACTGGAGTTATGCGGGCTATATCGGAATCGGTGCTTTTGCTTCAGCCATCTTTTCAATGACACCGGAGTTTAAGGCCAAGCAGATTCCAGTGATGTATGAATTCCTGGTTAACTTACATCTGCCTTTTCCGCTGGCTTTGATTGCCGGCGCCCTGTTTGCTGCTTTGGTTGCAGCAGTGATTGCCTGGCCACTGATGCGTCTGACTGACTCAGTCGGGGCTATTACTCAGTTCGCATTGTTGATCGTCATCAATACCATGTTAAACCAGTGGCAAGAGGTAACTAATGGGCCAAGGACGTTCACAGTCTCAATGGGCCGCATCACAGATATCTGGCTGGCTTTATTCGTGGCTGTTTTGGTAATACTGGCAGTTTTCTGGTTCAAGGAGTCTTCTGTTGGGTTGAAACTGAGAGCCAGCCGTGATGACCGATATGCAGCTCGATCCTCAGGCATCAACATAATTGCAGTCCGCTATTACGGTTATGTCACTTCCGCTTTCATCGGTGGTCTGGCAGGCGGTTTGTTTGCACACTATATTGTCTCGATTACGGCTATGGCTTTTTATATGGGAGAGGTTTTTGTCCTGCTGACAATGACCATCATCGGCGGTTCAATGTCAGTCTCCGGAGCTTTCTTCGGTACTTTATTAATCACTGTATCACAGCAGCTGTTAAGGCAACTGGAATCGATCGTCACACGTAGTGGTTTTGAGGCATCGGGTACGACCGATATTGTCTTAGGACTATTGATGATCGGTTTTTTGGCCTTGCTGCCTAATGGAGTGACTCGAGGAAAAGAGTTATCGCTGTCAGCTATAAAACGATTCTTGCGGATCGGTAATAACCGCCAGAAACAGAGCAAAGGGCTGGATCAAAAGCCAAGCAACTAATTCGGTAATCGGTAACAGAAAATGATGGTAATCTGACAACATAAAACGGAGGAGGCATTAATATGAAGGTACTGACAGACGACCAGGCGTTTTATGCTTTTGCTTGCGACATGCAACCAGCCATGACCGTAGTTCAAGGTGAGCAGTTCATACTGGAAACCCGCGATTGTTTTGCCAATCAACTGAGGACTGATGAGGACACCCTGGACAACCTGGATTGGTCACAAATCAACCCTGCCACTGGTCCAGTGTTGATCGATGGTGTAAAGCCGGGTGACCTGGTTCGCATCGATATCCAGAGTATTGAGCTGATTGGTAAGTCTGTGATGACCACGATCCCGGGGGCTGGTGCGATTGATGGAGTCACCGAGGCATCAACAAAGGTTTTGGACAATGACGATGGTTTACTCAGTCTGCCTACTGAATTTGGAGAGATCCAACTACCACTTCAACCGATGATCGGCGTCATCGGACTGGCACCGGCTGAGGGCTCAATTCCCAATGGTACTCCCGGCAGCCACGGAGGCAATATGGACTGCCGACTGATCGGCGAAGGCACCAGTTTGTATATCCGTGCTGCTGTCGAGGGCGGCCTGTTTGGTTGTGGCGACGTCCATGCCCTGATGGGCGACGGTGAAGTTTTGGTCTGTGGAGCAGAAACTCCAGCACGCATTACCTTGCAAGCAACCGTCGTTGACAATGCCATTCTACCGACACCGTTCCTGGAGACGGACGACCTGTATATCAGCATTGCTTCTGCAGAGACTTCGGACGAGGCCTATAAAATGGCGATTGACCAGATGTTTGATTTCCTGACATTGGTAGCCGGCCTCTCTCAAGGCGATGCCGGACGGTTGATGAGCCTGGTGGGAGATTTGAAATTCTGCCAGGTAGTTGACCCATTGATCACCATCCGTTTCGAGTTTCCGAAAGCAGTGGTCGGCCAGCTTGGTCTAAGTGGCATCTGACCTACGCTTTGAGTTTCAAAAAAACAATGGGGAGAAAACCGCCTCCCCCCAGCCTCACTGGTCAAGTGTGACAGTCTCTGCTGCCAGCATTTTTCCATCTAACAGGTCATGGCTGGCAAAGACTAAGATGCGTTTGTTTAAAAGTCGGTTGATAAGACCATAAGTCAAGTTTGCACTCTCCGAATCCAGACCAGTGAAGGGTTCATCAAGTAATAATATCTGGCTGGGAGTTAGCACTGCCCGGCAGATTTCCACCCGCCGGCGCATACCTCCGGATAGCTGCTGGACTGGCAGGTTTAAAGCATCAGCTGGTAATAATTCGAGCAATGCGTTTTGGATTTCAGCTGCGTTGACCATTGAACCACATACCAGGCTGATGTTTTCCAGCGCACTACGTCTCTCAAATAACCGAGCTTCTTGAAAGACCATAGCTACACGATTAGGGTTGTTTATGACTCCCGAATCAGCAAGCTCAAGTCCAGCCAGCAAGTGCAGTAGAGTAGTTTTCCCGGTACCGGAAGGTGAACTGAGCAAGTAACGTCCGCCTGGATCCAGTTGGATCGAAAGGCCATGCAACACGGTTTTATCCCCATATGATTTATAGAGGTTGTTGACTGATATTGCAGAAACAGCAGACATCGCCGGTTGATTAGCCTGCCTGCGAGGCATTGCCAGTTGCCATGTCAGGTCATCTGATCGCTGAAGCAATAGCAGGAAGGCTTTCTCGGCCATAATGCTCAAACCGACGACCACCAGAGTCCAGGCAAAGACATCGGCGGAGTTCAGCAGGATTTTGGATCGATAGATCGCCTCGCCGATACTACCCATCGGTAGCCCGATCAACTCTGCAGCGACGCCAGACTTCCAGCTCATACCGACCGCGGTCTTGCTGGCGGCTTGGATAAAAGGCAGGATGGCCGGCCAATGGTAGGACAGCATCTTGCGCCGGCCGGTGACTCTGAAAACTCGAAGCATTTCGTTCAGTTTCTCATCGCGCTGCCCCAGTCCTTCCAAAACTGCGAAGTAAAAGGCCGGGTAGGCGACCAGCAGCACTGCGCTGAGCGAGACCCAACGGGCACCGAACCAGATCAGCAGCATGACGATGAAGCAGACGACCGGGACACTTTTGATGAATGTCACCATCGGGTTAAGCAACTCAGCCAGGATCGGCCAGCGCCAGGCCAGAGCACCGGTGATGATCGCCAGCAGAAAGGCTGCCGAAAAACCAAGCAGAATCCGCAGCATCGAAAAACCGATCGCTGTCCAGAAGCCAGTTTTTAGCGCATTCTCCAGCAAAGCCTGGACAGTTTGGATTGGAGAGGATAACAGGATGTCATTATTGACGACAACTGCAGTCAACTGCCAGATCAGGATCCAGAAGCCGATGCTGAAGGCCTTTCTCAGCCAGGCATTGGATATCAGAACGCCACTCAGCCAGGCTGGTATGTATCGCTGTTTCGTTGTTTGGTGTTCGGGTATTGCTTTGTTTTCCATTACTCGCTTCTGTAGAAGAAATTATTACCAGGGACTAAACCGCCGACTGACTCGGGGTTTACTCCATATATCACCTCAAGATAGATTGTCAATGCAACCCGCAGATCCTCATTGGTTAAGCAGACCAGATAACAGTTCGGGATCGCCTTGCGGGCGATCTCCCGGCTATCGATCAGTCCATACTTGACTGTCAACCTTGCTGCTTCCTCGTTCTCACGATTGACCAAATTGACAGAATCGTTCTGAGCTGCCAGGAACTCTTTGACAATGTCAGGATGCTCTGCCAGGAATGCATTGCGTACTATCGTCACGCCAGTCACTAGCTGCCCCCCGTTCAGAGCCAATCTCCATTCGTCAGTCAGACTGATGCGGGGAGCCAGGTCGTAGTTTTTCGAACAAACTGCTGTTACATAAGGCTCCGGTAGCAAAGCTATCGCAGTTGGGTCAGCATTGATGGCGGCTGCCAGCTCTGTTGGTTCAGACTTGAATTCCAGTGTTACCTTATCAGTCAGTTGCGCAGATTTCAGCAGGTACTGCATTACGTAATCCGGTGTGGTGCCTTTACCAGTCATTAATACGGTGCGGCCAGACAGATCGGCCAGTGTGTTAATCGAGCTATCTGCACTGACGATATACAACACGCCAAGGGTGTTAATGTTGATTGCTGTGATGCCTCCATTGGTGCGGTTATACAACACTGAGGCGATATTTGCGGGGAGCAGGGCGATGTCAATATCTCCTGAGACTATCTGAGGTACGATCTCGTCTGCTGTGCCGTAGATGTTGAATTCGTAACTAGCCAGCGGTGTCTTGGTAGGAGCAGTCTCTACCTGGTTCATGAAGCCGACCAGCCCGATTGAGGTCGGGCCTTTCAGAGAGGCTACACGCACGGTGATCGGCTGGTCATCTTCGGTTGTGCCAGGGTTGGGATTGTCGATGCCGTTTTCAGGATCACCGTTATTATTGATGTGATCATTGCAGCCTATCACTCC
>JAITUO010000140.1 GCA_031286245.1 Coriobacteriales bacterium | reverse complement strand
CTTCCTGATAACTGCTATTGCTGTGATTGGTATCGGGGACTCGACACTCGATGTCTTCTCCTTAATCGAAGACCCCAACAGCAGGCGAGCACAGGCTGCGATGGATCGCTTGGGGGTTTGGTGTGAAGGCCTGGATGACGATTACAAAATCATCGAAGTGCGTGGCGACAAACTCGATGCATCCCGGCAATACACTCAGCCAGAGATATACAGCCTGCTGAGCCCCGGCAACAATGATTCGCGTCAGAGCAGCTCGCCTGGCAAAGGTACGGTAGACAACTCTGGCACTGGTAACAATTCCGAAGCAACATTCTTGAATGAATATCGGGCTTTCATCATAGAAAATCCCGGTGTCAGTGAGATCAGCTACTGGTTGATCAAGATGCCGCGTGATGCGATCGATCTGGAATACTCAGTCCGAGTCACCAGTGACAGTCGCAATGCAGTTTATCTTTGGCTGTTCGCCGCAGTTTCCATCACACTGTTTACGACTAATTGCATACTGCTCAGTCTTTACCTCAGCAAACGCATTAGAAAACCTTTACAGACAATCAGTCAAGGCATGCAGCAGATCAAAGATGGCGAACCGAACGTTGTTTTAGATTTCAATGCCCAGATGGAATTCGTGGGTATCAAAGACTCGTTCAACTTCATGTCGCAGCAACTGGAAAGTGAAAAACAAGCCAGGCAACTCAGTGAGCAACGCAAGAACCTGCTCCTGCTTGACCTATCACATGACATCAAGACACCGATCACCACCATCACAGCTTATGCCCAGGCACTGGGCGAAGGCCTGGTCGAGGAGCCAAAACACCAACAGTACCTGCAGACCATCAGCGCAAAAGCTGTTCGAGTTAACGAGCTGACTGATGACCTCTTCACAATGCTGTCGATGGAGAATCCCGACAACCCCATCCAGGTTGAATTGATTGACATCATCGAGCTGGTCCGTGTCGCCTGTGCGGCGTTTTATGACGAAATACTGGAACATGGTTTGGCGTTAACACTCAATTTGGCCGAAGACACATTGCTGATTGATGCAGACAAAAAACTGTTGGCGCGGGCATTGGAAAACCTCATCAGCAATGCCATTAAATACAATATCACCGGTCAGGCGATCGAGGTAACTGTAACCAGTAGTGTTGATCAGTTGCAGATCATCATCGCCGATGATGGCGAATTGATCGCAGCTGACCAGCGGGATCGAGTCTTTGATGCTTTCACTCGAGGTGATAGTGCTCGATCTTCAGCCGAAGGATCAGGGCTCGGTCTAGCTATCGCCAAAACTATTGTGGAGAAGCACGGCGGTTCGATAAATTATTCAGCCTCTGATCACAGGAACTGCTTTACCATCACGCTCAAGCTGTAAATATCAGCTTAGTTCAGTTCTCATCCAACCGTTTACTCAGCATCTCGCTGATCAGGCGGGGGTTGCCTTGTCCTTGCATTTCGCGCATCACCTGGCCGACAAAGAAACCCAGCAATCCGGTCTTACCAGCCTGGTATTCAGCGACCTTGTCGGGATTGGCTGCCATGGCTTTTGTGATAAAACCTTCGATTGCTGCGCTATCAGAAACCTGGCGCAAGCCCTGCTCCTCAACAATCTCTGTCGGAGACTTGCCACTGGTTGCCATCTCGGCAAACACATCCTTCAATTGTCTGGATGAGAGCGTGCCGTCTTGTCCCAGACTGACCAGTGCGGCGATGCCAGATGGCGTGAATAATGCATCAGCCAGAGCGGTCCCGGTCTGGTTAAGCCAGGCGCTGACATCGTTGAGCAGCAGGTTAGCGATCGGTCGCGCTAACTCAGATACTGCTGATTCATTTGCTAGATTGTCCGACAGAGTGGCAAAGGCTGCCTCAAAAAAGCTCGAAAGCTGTGGATCACCGGCTAAGTTAGCGGCATCGACTAAAGGCAACCCGAGCTTCTCCACATAACGGTTGTTCTTATCATCAGGCAGCTCTGCCAGCCTGGCGCGTATCGACTCGATAAACTCGTCAGTCAGATGGAAAGGCGTCAGGTCGGGATCAGGGAAATAGCGGTAGTCTTCAGCGGCTTCTTTGCTGCGCATGGCAATTGTGCGTTTGGTTGCCGGCTCCCAATGGCGCGTTTCCTGACGCACCAAACCACCGTTTTCCAAGACCTCGGCTTGACGACAGATCTCATATTCCAAACCATCATGCAGGTTTCTAAAGCTGTTCATGTTCTTCAGCTCAGTCTTAGTGCCGAATTGTTGGTCACCGCGTCGGCGTAGACTGATGTTGCCGTCACAACGCAGTGATCCCTCTTCCATACTGACATTGGAAATACCTAAGGTCAGGTAGATCAATCGCAGCTTCTGCAGAAACAAACGGGCTTCTTCCGGGGTCCGCAGGTCAGGCTCAGTGACCAGCTCGATCAGTGGCGTACCACAGCGGTTGTAATCGACCAACGAATAGTCAGCTCCGGTGATCCTGCCGTCGGTGCCTCCGATGTGGATCAGCTTGCCGGCGTCTTCTTCCATATGGATGCGCGTGATGCCGATTTTTGTCCGGTAACCCTCTGTTTGACTTGTGGATTGGTCTGGTTCGCTGGTCAGCGGCATTGTGCCTTGTTGGTCGATGCGTTGCTCGGCGGCTTTGCCGCTGACTTCCAGCTCGATCTCTCCATTCATACAAAAAGCCAACGGGCCCTGAGTGATCTGATAGTTCTTGGTCATATCAGGATAAAAGTAATGCTTACGGTAAAACATCGTGTCTGGCATGATGTCGCAACCAGTTGCCAGGCCCGCCAAAACGATGCTTTCGATTGCTGCCTGGTTCGGTACCGGTAAGGCACCGGGCAGGCCTAAACAGACAGGACAGACCTCAGAGTTAGCTGCTTCGCCGAAATCAAAGGCACAGGAACAGAACATCTTGGTCTGTAAGGTAGTCAGCTCGGTATGCACTTCCAAGCCGATCACTGCTTCCCAGTCGAGCAACACTTCGTCGATTGTCTTCATGCTGCACCGCCTTCCAAAGACATCGGCGTAATCAACTCTTCCAACACCATCGGCGCCAACCGTTCGAAATCATAAGTCTCTTCCAAAGCGGCAGCTACCTGAAAAATGTTCTGGTCAACCAACTGCGGACCGATGATCTGCAAGCTGATTGGCAGCCCGGTTTTATCCCCAAAACCAATAGGCAGACTCATACCACCGTTGCCAGCTATGTTGACCGGAACCGTGTAGATATCCGAAGCATGCATACTAACCGGATCGGTGATTTCACCAAATCGAAATGCGGCACGAGGACTGGCTGGAGTGACTATTGCGTCACAGATTGTAAAAGCCTGCTGGTAATCAGCTCTAATCAAAGTGCGGATTTGGTTGGCCTTGTAGTAATACTGGTCAATCACTCCTGCCGACAAGAGATAGCAGCCCAAAACAATACGCCGGATGGCTTCCGGCCCAAAACCTTGCGTCCGACTGCGCTCATACAACTCGGTGAGATTTGAAGCATTGCGTTCGGCGTAGCCATAACGCACAGCATCGAAACGGCTCAAACAAGAAAACGCTTCAGCCGGACCGATAGTGTAATAGGCCGCCAGAGCCGCCCTGGCATGTGGCAGTTCTATGGGGATAAGAACAGCACCGAGGTCTTGTAGCCGTTGCATGGCATCTTCGTCAGCCCGTCGCATTTCTGCTGTGAGGCCATCGAGCTCCAACAACTCTGGGACATATCCAATGCGCATGCCTTTGACACCCAGAGTCAGGTAGTCTGTCATTTTTACGCTGGTATGCTGTGACGCTGTGTCGGCAGGATCATACAGGGCGATGGCATCGGTGACTGCTGCGGCATCAGCAACACTTCGAGCAAAAGGCCCGACCTGATCCAATGAAGGCCCAAAACCAATCGCTCCATGTCGCGAGACCATGCCATAACTCGGCTTGTAACCGACTACTCCACAGAAGCTGGCTGGCTGGCGGATTGACCCGCCGGTATCGCCGCCTAAGGTGGCAGTTGCCAGGCCGGCAGCCACGGCGGCAGCTGAGCCACCGGACGAACCGCCAGGCACGCGTTCTAAATCCCAGGGGTTATGAGTCGGCCCGAAAATCGAAGTCTCGGTTGAGGAGCCGAAGGCGAACTCGTCCAGATTCAGTTTGCCAAGCGGCAAAGCTCCAGCTATCAGTGTATTGCTGATAGAAGTTGCGGTATATGGAGAGATATAGCTCTCCAGCATCTTCGATGCGCAAGTGGTATGCGTACCTGTCAGATTCAAATTATCTTTATATGCCATTGGCACGCCGGCCAAGGTTCCGCATTCTTCAGGCAGACTGCCGGCTGATACTGAAGCAATGGCCTGGTCAATGCCTTGAGCAGCAGTGATTGCCAGGTCAGGAGTGATTTCGAGGAAGGACTTTACCAGTGGGTCTATTTGCGCAATGCGCATCAGTGCTGCCTCTGCCAATTCCGTAGCCGAGAATTCGCGGGCAGCCAAGCCGGCTTGTATTTCGGCAATCGACAGTTTTGGGTAGTCGTGTATCAGGTTGTTCACTGGTCGCCTCCCCCATCTACCAAAATCGTCGGCACTTTGAACTGGCCGTCCTCATGGGTTGCGGCATTAGCCAGGGCGACACTTTGAGGCATGCTGGGCTGGATTACATCCTCACGCATGACATTTTGCAAATCAGCCAATGGGTGATAAGTCGGTTCGACCCCACTGAGATCGAACTCGTTTAATACCTCGATACTCTCAATGATTTTATTGAGATCGACCTTTAACTCTGCCAGATCACTCTCACTGAGCGCAAACTTGGCTTCGGACACTGCGATACTTACTTGTTCATCAGTCAGAGGCATGCTGCCCCCCTTCTTACCGTTTAACTCCCTTATTGTAACGAATGCTGGCGATTGCAGGGCAGAATATTGGCACGCAGCTAAACGCTGCGCCCTTGGAGCGGCTTCATCACCTCGTGATCTATTGGATGACTGGCTAAAGGCGAGCCTGTCTATGCCGCATCCCACAGATCGTCGAAGTAAGCAGAAAGGTGCGCAAACGCCGTGACGACATTGTGCGTGCAGTCAAGCTAAACATCAGCAACGCCCGCGTGGAAGTTATCAACAACAAGATCAAAGTCACAGTACGAATGGGATATGGGTTTAAAAACGCCGATAACCTCATCGCCTTGCTATTGCTGAGATGTTCCGATATCCAGCCACAGCTCCCTGGCAGGCCGTTGAAACAAATTAAGATAGTGGCATGACATGAGCCTGTTTGGTAACTATTGGTAACAGTTCCCTACCACACAAACTACCGAAGACTCAGATTTCCAGCACTTTAGCTTCAGATTGGTTCCCATAGCCGCCCAAATGGGCGGCTATGGGATATCATTAATCAAAATCAAGCTAAAAAAGGTACATATCTATTATATATTATTCAAAAGTATTATTAAGTTTTGAACCTTCCCAACCAACATAGTTATAGCCATTCCAATAATCATAACCACGAAAAGGTATGAGGTCATCCCCTGGTATATTCCCTAAAAAAGTGAGATTCTGTTTTGGTTCTCTTTTCAGATGTAGTCAGCAAATCAATCTCGTATTCTATTCTCATTTGGTCTATGTTTTAATACAGTAGAGATATATCCTTAAAGAAGCAAGCGAAACCGGCTTAATGAGCTTAATGAAGGAATGTCGCTGCCGATCCATTTACATACCTGTACAATGGGTACAATATGACCTGGCGAACCGGGCGGCTTTACCTCGATATGGGTGAGTATTTCTCGTCGAACAGTAAGGCCACCTGTGATAAAAAAGCTATAGAAGGCATAGAGATGAAATCGGGTGGTACTGATAATCCAGAGAGGCAGGCGGCGTAGGCAAGTGAGGGAGGTTTACACCACATTTGGGGCTTGACTCAACGCTCCAACTCACCAGTTTGAAAAATAAAACACAATGCCCTTTCCTTCACTTCCGGTAGCAACCTGCCATAATTCCATTGTGTATCTGCTAATGCATACCAAAAAAGCGGCTCCTCTTCCGCATCACCCATTGTTTCATGGTAGCTGTTGACTAGTTCCTGTGTAACCTCTTCATTTGTTTTTCCACGTCGGAGCTTGTCAACATAATCCCCCCTTATATCACTAGTTGTATCATTTGCGTAAAGAGAAGTTCCCCAGGCGTCCATAATAATCGTTTACCTTCCTAATAGATTGAGCATTTCAACTTCTGAAGTGCTGCCAAATAGTTTAATCGTGCTTCCCATATACTCAGAAACTCCTCTGATATTTTTAGCAGCAATCGATCTACGAGCATTCCTCAAATTATCCAAAGTATACGCAGAAATCAAAGCTTGTTCTGTAATACGAGCTTCAACTAATGTCAATCCAGTGAACTTCACTTCTAGCGGAAGCAAGTTATCCTTTGATGGATCGTTGTGGTGCTCTGTTTGTCGACGAGTAGGGTTGTTTGTCCTACCAACATATTCTACTACCTCTGTATCTTTGTTTCATATGATGTATACACTTTGGTCCCGGTAGTCCTTTTGCGTACTCGTGTTTTCAACTACACTTGCAACAACTGCTGCCGTTGCCGCTACTCCTGCTTAAATAAGTGCGACTATAACCACCGTTACTGCAGACGCAACCACACCGGCAGACATTCCGCCAATAATCCCTCCGCCTACAACTGCCATAATCGGTGTGTGCGGTAAGATGATTCTACCCTTATGAAAAAAGTCCTTGACATTCAGAATAATCGGTGCCGCCACACCAAGTGTTGCTACTATAATAGTAACCACTACTGCTACTACTGATGCCGCAGCAATAGCAGTAAGGATTCATCTTGTCGCACACTTAAAGAAACCCGTATCACTTTAAAGAAGATACGGGTTCTATACCGATAGGATTTTGTCCGTTGCTCGATTCCCTTAGAACATTTTATAAGTAGTTGTAAATTCTATTACATTGATTATATTTTCTGGACTGAAATTAGGATCACAGTATAATTCTACCTTTTTTTCTGAAGAATTATAACAAAGATAGAATCTATAGGTATCTTCTTCTTCTATTTTTCTGCGCGCAGATTTTCGAAATAAATGTTGTTCCCAATGGGTGCATCCATCCCAAACAGTAATTTCGTCAAAATCATACTCCGAAATCATCTGAATCAAGACAGGTATTCTAGATAAATCGACCTTCAAGGCTATATCCTGAAACTTGTCTTTGTACGGTATTGATACTGTGTCAAATCCTAAATCATACAGTTCTTGAAACAAGTCTTTCATCCTACTATCTACAGAGTAGATTTCCAGAAAGATTACCGACAAATTGCATTCCTTGCAAAGAAAATACAATAGTTCGTTTTCTAATAAATCTGATGTAAAATCAAAGGCAAGCATTTTGCCACTGAAAGTAGTTTTTAGCTTCATCTGAGTCCCCCATTAATACCAGCACCAATTGTCCCAATTGGTATATGACTTGTACCCGTAAACGCAGTATGCAAATGCAGGAATGCTTTCGAAGTCATATCCAGTTTTATGCTCCCAATTCTAAAAATCTGTCCGCCATAATCATAGAAGCTTTGACCTTTTTGACTGATACCAGCAACTTCTGCTACAGACCTCAATCTATTTGGTGATAAAATGCCGCTGTTTCCTATACCTCCAGAAGGACCTGTTTTTACTCCGGCTTGAGCAGCAAGTTTAAAACCTCCGCTCAAGACTTGAGAGCCGCCAGCCATTATACCACCCCACATAAATCCATCAGCAAATCCGCTTATAGCAGCTCCGGCACTCTTATTGACTACAGTCTTGAAATTATCGCCGGCTTTAACGGAACTATATGCCGTAGTTGATGCACTTATTCCTGCCGCTATCACACCTGATATTGCCGCAGCTTTTACTCCAGCTATTGCTGCTCCAATAAAGGCTGCCGCTACTCCGCCAGTAGCAGCTGTAGCTGCCACCACAGCCGCTCCTACAACGATAACAGCTAATCCGATTCCGATTTTTGCGAGTAAAGATAGTTGCCCATTATCATCACGGTCATTTACAGGATTGTTATTACAGTAAGCAAAAACATTATATTGACCAATGTTATGGTATGGCAATGACAAAACATCGGTAGTGTCGGCATTTATCCAGCGACAAATCTCCGGATCGTAGTAGCGGGCATTCAGGTAGTAAAAGCCAGTCTCACTGTCATAATAGTAACCCCTGTAGCGAAGTGGGTTGGCCTCCCCGACTGTGTTGGCTAAGCTGCCAGTGACAGAGACCGGCTTGCCCCAGGCGTC
>JAITUO010000030.1 GCA_031286245.1 Coriobacteriales bacterium | reverse complement strand
CTCCGGCCAGCAAGCCGGCCCGTTGCTTTCGAATGCTCCACAGATCGCCAGCTTGTCGCCATATTTGGCCTTGACCGCTGGTAGATCGTTGAATGTCGGCTGGGCAGGATTCCAGCCCTGGACCCCCATGTCCACGATGTAGGGGACGAAGGGTGCAAAAGCCCCACAGTTGTGGTGGGTGGCGATGATATCGGCTTCTTTGATCATCTTGTAGTGGTCGGCCCAGATTGGAGCGAAGATATCCAAGAACATCTCGTGTGACACGAATGGTGCCCGTTCGTGGGCAATGTCGTCACCGAAACCGTAGACATCAGGTTTGTAGTAATAGATGAACTTCTTGCCAATCTCGAGATTCAAATCAAGGATGAACCGAAGCAAAGCCTTGACCTCGTCTGGTTCTTCACAGCAGGCGACCAATGCGTTGTCAAAACCCATGAAATAGGTCAGGATCATGAAGTAACCGTTGCTGACAGTACAGAATCCGTCTTTCAGTTTATTTGGATTCCGCTTGGCGAGGTCTTTTTCAGAGGTCATTGCCCAATCGACCTCGTCTAGGATCTTCGGCCTTTTGATAACATCACGCCATTTGGTGATATCAGTCAGAATGAATTTTCCTGGAGCCGGGATCGGGCCACTGGCCGGTTCCATCTTGAAAGGCACACCGAACATGTCTTCCCATTCCATCTTCCCTGGTTCGCCGAATAGTGGCAGGGCAGAGCAGGCAAAAATGTTCGCCGCCCAGTCTCCGTCAAAACCTTCCATTCCCGGGATCCACTCGGGTACTTCACCCATGTACATGCGTATGTAGTTTTCTCTTTCAGTTAGATGTGCAGCCATAATCTCCTCCTAAGTCTTGTTAGCAATACTCTCTTCCCTGGCGGCATTGTGTGATCAGGTTATTAAACCTGCGGTTTTATCCACATATTAATCAAAGCCGCTGCGGACCGGATACTACCGGATACTACCGGATACTACCGGACACTACCGGACACTACTGGATACTAGTAGTAGGAATACCTGATCTTCTCAAACTCGTCCTGGATCCAAGCGTTGCGTTCGATGACGACTGGATCATCAGGCAGACCCATGACAAATCCGGCGAAGGCGAAACCGCCATCGGGGGCCAGCAGGTCGCAAGTCCGCCTGACCTCGGCTCGGATCTCCTCTTCGGTGGTCTCTGGCCAGGTCACCCAACCATTACTCTCGAAGCAACCAACCAGTGCCAGCTTACGACCGTACTTGGCTTTGATGGCAGGTAGATTGTTATGCGTCGGCTGAGCGGGGTTCCATCCGTTGAAGCCCATGTTCACGATATGGTCGACGAATGGAGCAAAGGCACCGCAGTTGTGATGCTCAGCCGGCAGGTCGGCTTCTTTCCAGACAGCTACCTGTTGGCGCCACATTGGTTCAAAGATGTCTAAGAACATCTCCTCAGAAACAAACGGTGCACGCTCATGAGCGATATCGTCACCCATTCCCATGATGTCCGGCTTGTACCAGTAGATGAATTTCTTGGCTAGCTCGTTGTTTAGCTCCAGGATGAAATTAAGTAGATCTTTGACCTCATCGGGCTCTTCCACGCAGGCTACCAGCGCATTGTCGAAGCCCATGAAATACGTGAGCATCATGAAGTACCCATTACCTACGCCAGCCATACCGTAACGCAAGGCATTAGGATCAAACTTCTCCAGGTCCTTCTGCGAGGTGATTTCCCAGTCGATTTCATCGAGTAGCTTGGGGCGTTTGATGACATCACGCCATTTGGTGATATCGGTCAGTATAAAATTGTTCGGCTCTGGAATCGGGCCACTGGCGGGATCAACTTTGTACGGCACACCGAACATATCGGTGAACTCCAGGATACCTGGCTCGGGGAAAGGCCAAAGGGCTGAGCAGCCAAAACCACTCATAAACCCATCCATTCCCGGAATGTACTCCGGCATTTCCCCATTGATCATACGCATATAATTCTCTCTGATTGATAAATGCGCTGCCATATTTACCTCCTTAGGTCGTCTGATATGACAGAGTCTGGCAATCAGGTTGATTGCCAGGAATCAGTGGATGTTTTGAACAACACACTAAAACGACGCCTACTTCCCTGATATTGAAAGATAATCATACTATGGATAAGCCCAGGCAATAATAAACGGAACAATTTAGCTTATCTGCTAATTTCTGCACATCCAGGTATCTCTGATTGTGCAACTTGATATCGGTTGAGAGCTGAGACCAGAGGTCTTTGGGAGTGCCTATTGTAAGGCACCTGAGGTGGGCGCCTAATGTGAAAGCCTTTAGTGGGGAGCAGATCGCTCCAGGTTTTCATGGCTAATCTACCGGCATTTTGAATATCCACAGTTGCGGCAGATCGCACAGCCGCCCTCATGCTCCAGGCGCATCGAACAATCTGGACAGAAAGCTTCAATTTGGCCTGGCAACGCTAGCGAGGCTTGATTTACAGGTGTTGTAATAGTCGCTTCAGATGCAGCGGCTTTGATTGAATCATTCTCGCTTCGCTGACCATTAACCTCAGCTCCACGATGGTCACTCCGTTTCAGTAAAGGAGTTGGCGGTATGGCGTTAGCGGTCAATGGCCCACCGCTTTTGATGTGCCGGTGTACTTTCAGAACTACCTTGGCGATGGCATCTGGACAACTGGTACAACTCATGTTGTCTTGACGAATGGTCGAAGGACAACGAATGCCTTTCAGTTGCGCACAGACCTCTTCGACTGAAATTCCACTGCGCAGAGCAATCGATGTCAAACGAGCAGCCGCCTCACTCTGTGAAGGGCAACCACCAGCTTTGCCTGTCGAAGTGAAGACCTCGCAGATTCCATTTTCATCAAAGTTAACCGTGATATAGAGGTTACCACAGCCGGTTTTCATGCGTTCAGTGAACCCACTGGTCACCACCGGTCGAGGGCGTGGTCTGATCTCGCCGAAGTTCTGGAGCAGAGCATCTGTCTGGATAACGACTGGTGATACCGGCTCAGTACCAGCGTCTGTTTCACCCGGGCTTCTCCCCTTGATGCTTAATACCTGACTCTCACGACTGCCATCCCGGTAGATCGTCACGCCTTTGCAACCTTCGCGGTATGCCAACCTAAAGACTTCGGCGATGTCTTCAGTGCTCGCAGTAGCTGTGAAGTTGACAGTTTTGCTGACAGCGTTGTCGGTATGTCGTTGAAACGCCGCCTGCATGCGGATGTGGTATTCGGGACTGATATCGTGGGCGCATAAGAAGATGCGGCGGATCTCGACTGGTATTTCTTCGATATCCGTGATGCTGCCGGCTTCGGCGATCTTGCGCATCAGTTCTTCGCTGGCTATACCGGCTTTTTCGAGGCGTTTGTGCAGAGCCGGATTGACCTCGACGAACTCCTGACCGTCCATGATCCGGCGGATGAATACATAAGCGAACACTGGCTCCACCCCTGATGAGCAACCGGCGATGATTGACAGGGTGCCGGTCGGTGCAATAGTCGTGACGGTGGCGTTGCGTAAAGGTTCTATTCCTGCTTGGGCGTAGTTGCTTTCGCCAAAAAGCGGAAAGGCACCGCGTTTATCTGCCAATTGCTGTGACGCCTGACGACCGGCTGTGCTGATGAAGGCCATCACTCGCTCGGCCAGATTCAAGGCTTCCTCACTGGCGTATGGCAGACCTAACTTCAGAAGCATGTCCGCAAAACCCATCACACCCAGGCCAATTTTGCGGGTCTTCAAGGTAGCCTCAGCGATAGCTGCCAACGGATAATCATTGATCTCAATAACGTTATCCAGAAAGTGTACGGCGTCAGCCACTGTTTGAGCAAGCTTTTCCCAATCGACCTCGTAGTCGTACTGCTT
>JAITUO010000227.1 GCA_031286245.1 Coriobacteriales bacterium | reverse complement strand
TCAATCGGTTTTATGTATGAGAACAACAAAGCAACATCAGTCTCGTATCTGGCGACATCATTGCCAAATGAGGAATTGTTCAATGACGCCGCAGCATAACAGTAATACTTAAAGACACTGATGAAAGACTCCAAATCAAATGGCTCAATCTTCCCGAGATCAA
Source organism: Coriobacteriales bacterium (assembly GCA_031286245.1). Taxonomy (GTDB): domain Bacteria; phylum Actinomycetota; class Coriobacteriia; order Coriobacteriales; family UBA8131; genus WQXZ01. The sequence goes on along the minus strand of JAITUO010000227.1, from coordinate 4,809 downwards.
TTAGTCGCTGGATCAGCGGTTTTAGAACGAGATAGATCGGCTCGAAGATATTTTCTTGAATGAAGTTTTTACTGGCTTCATCAGATTCAATCTGACGTGTTGCAGTGATGATGATCTGGTCGAGAAATTCCCGGATGTCTTCTCCATAGTAAAAAATTGATCGCATCAGAACAGTCTGAACAGGTTCGATTTCTGCATAAACCAATAGCTCGTCAATGTTTGGCAGGATCTTCAGGCGTTCATTGGAGTAAAAGTCGTACAAACTCCTTAATATCTCTTCCTTGGAGGGGAAATAATAATAAATGGTAGCCGCATTGATTCCTACGGCGCTGGCGATGTTTCTGGTGCTGACTTTACTGAATCCACTTTCTGAAAATAACTTGGCAGCGGCTCGCATAATCTTCTCTTTTGTGGAGGCACTGAGTTGTTTGGGCACTGGCACCTTCCTTCAGCTATATTAACAAGCCTTCGATGCTGAGAAGATTATCAATCATGCGATAGATTGTCAAGGATAAGATGATTGTTTGCTAGCACAATTATGAATTCTATTGATTGAATTGTTGGTTTTTTACATAACACCGTTGCCGGCCTCTAACCTGCCGTTGGACTCTCGCAATCTATTAGCCCGCAACAGCCTGTGCAGTGCGATATCGAAACGGCTGTTGATTAATGCGCCACGGCGAGCCCAACCATAACAAAGAGCAAGGGTTTTATATAGTCCCTCTCTATCGATACCATAACTATGATCGATTATTTCCAGTATCACGCGCTCGAAATCATTGATTGGGATCTGATCAGCAGAGTAACCTTTGTACCTGGTAAAAGGTAAGGCCGCATCATTTTCTGCACGATCAGTGATTGCGAGGTATTCAGGTGCAATGACTTGTGCTGTGAAAGGGGAGTTGTCAGCGGCTGCTGCTCGGTCTGTCTCTGCTTGCTTTAATACCTCATCTTGAAACTCGCTCACTGTCCTTGCTGGTTCGTAGTCAACAACTTCCGGGTCGCGAGCTGCTACCTCACCTGGCTCGCGAGCTGCTACCTCCGGTTCGCGCACAGCTGACTCGTCTCTGCTTGCGGCATTTCCAGAATCACTTGCCACTACCTCCGGTTCGCGCACAACAGCCGGAGTCAAGACTCCGGAAATCACAGTCTTCTGGTAGTTGTCGATGGCATCATGGATGGCAGTCAGTAGTTTTGCCCCCTCACTTTTTGGGTCTTTGACCCAGTCTGCAGACCAGATTCGGTAGAGTGTCCAGCCCATGCCCTGCAGTACAGTTGGACGTTGGCGATCACGATCCCTGGCAGTCCGGGCTCGGCTGTAGGTCAAACCGTCACATTCGATAGCAATTGCATAACTGCCCTGGTGGATTGGATGGCGGATCGCCATGTCAAGCCGATAGCCAGAACAGCCGACGTTCTTCTCCACACTAAAACCATTTGCAGCTAAGAAATCCGCAACTGTTGTTTCAAAACTTGCTTCCAAGCCCGTCGTAACGCCAGTTACTGGGCTATCAGTAGTGTCAGTTTTGATGGTGTTTACACCATTGATGGCATATTCGATGTAGTCGCGTAGCAGCCTGGGGCCTTCGAAACGGGTGCGGTCGATGATGATATCGTAGGGCATGATCGAACCAACCAACTTGACATTGATCTTTGCGCGGGTAATAGCGACATTCAAGCGGCGCTGTCCGCCTTCCTGGCTGAGGGGACCGAAATTCATCAGGAACTTACCGTCAGTGTCATAGCCATAACCGATGCTGAAGATAATTGTGTCACGCTCATCACCCTGGACGGTCTCCAGGTTTTTCAAAAAAACCGGCTCGCTGGAATCGTTGTTAAAGAAATACTCGAACTCGGGGTTGAGCCGCCGTTTTTGTTGCAGAGCGTCTTCAATTGCCATCTGCTGGCCTTCGCCAAAAGCGACTATACCCAGACTGCGGTCAGGGTGTCTGGCAATATGCATAAAGACCAGTTCGGCAACCTTTTGTGCCTCAGCCAGATTACGACGCAAACCTCGCTCATAGACTCCACCTTGGACATGGATGTATTCGACACCGAGATCCTCGTCTTTATCCAATGCGGAAGGGAATGTCGTCAGCTTGCTGTTATAAAGCTTGGCGTTAGAAAAGGCAATCAAGCTTTCATGTTTACTGCGGTAATGCCAGAGCAGATCCTGCGATGGCATCAGCGATGCTTCGTCCAGCAGTGACTCGAAAGCGCCGGTGTCACCCAGGCCGCTCTCTTCGTCATAAATGTCATCGTCGGTACCATAAAAAGTCGTCTGAAAAAAATCGGTTGGCGGTAACTGCCTGCTGTCACCGACGATTATCGACTGTCGGGCACGAAAAATCGCACAAATTGCATCCTCTGTCCGGATCTGCGAGGCTTCATCAAAAAGCACAATGTCGAACTGATAGTCGTTGTCCGCCAAGAAAGTACTGACCGATAGCGGGGACATCATCAAGCAAGGTTTCAAAACTGGCAGCAGATTGGGTATCTCGGCAATCAGCTTGCGAGTCGGCATCAGTTTGCGTTTTTTGCTCATCTCCCGTTTCAATCGACCAACTTCGTCGTATTCCGAATAGAAGGTATCCAAAGCTGGCAGGCGGTCGACCAACCGGCTATAAGCTCCTACTTTGGCGATATCAAGATGGGCTTTGTCAAGTTCTCTAAAGGACAAAACCAAGGCGTCATGATTGATCCTCCGAAAACTCTGGATGGCTGGCCAATCAGGCAGCACAGCGTCCAACCAGGCTCGATAAAAACACTTTTCGAAAGCCCCCACAATCGCACCAGCTGGTACCGAGGCCTGTGCCAGGAGTCCGATGAACCCGTAGATCCCCAGTCCAACAGATTTGTCTAAAATGCCCAGGTAATCGATGTAGTCCTCGAGATCACTGAACGAGTGCATGGATCGGGCGACCAGGTCATAAACCGCATCCAAAGGTTTGGCCAGTATTGCTGGAGCCTGCTCGAAAAGGCTGGCGTACCAGTTGACATGGGCATTCAACCCAGTAAAGACCTGATGAGCAACTGCGGTTGGACAAACCAGTTTGTCAGCCGCCGCTGCCAGCCTCTGCCTGACCTCGCTTTCCAACGCCTGGAAATCCGCTAAAGACTCAGCCAGTTGTGCAACTTCATCAAACGATGGCTTCCTTCCATCCTGCCTGGCCGCTGCGACTTTAGCCCGGTCAATCCGGTAGTCTGAGTTGAACCCTCGCATGAAACCTGCATATGTCGACCTGCAACGACTCAAAAGCTCTTCTCCATTTATTTCAAAAACCTGGTTAGAAAAACCGGACTGGATCGCTTGACGTTTGGTTGCCAGTTGCTGCTGTAAAAGATAAAGCTCTGAGAGTCTGCCCAGGTCAACCAGGCTGAGGTCTGCTGTTATAGGTCTAGTAGAGTCCCGGTTGTGAGTGGTGTGGCTTTGATCTGCAGCAGTTTCGTTTCTTTGGGAATAAACCGCGGTTGCATTTACCTGTTGCCTGTTCATAGCTGCTTCAATTTCATGTGGATAAGCCCGGGCAGCGCCTATCAGGCGCAAGATGGTCTCCGATTCGCTGGTGATTTGCTGGCGGACTTGGTTCGTCAAACTGCGTAATCGACAACCCCACCAGGGATTATCAGCCTGATAGCCACGCTGAGTAACCAAACGAGACAAACTCTCCAATAAACTCGTCCGATCAGCCAGGTCTTTCGCGGTATAGCTGCCAGCATTTTCTGGTGTAAATGCAATGACCGGAATATCATCCAATCTGGCGAGTCTGGCAAAGACTGCGTAAAAAGTCTCTCCCAGAGGGTTAATCATGGTATGCAATCCACGCGAGTAGTTATTTAGTAACTTGCGTGAGTCCATAAGCTTAGACAGCTGATCGTAAGCAGAGTTCGTAACAGTAGCTTGCCTCTGGGCAAGCTGAAGTGAGGAGTCCAACTGATCAAGGATATCGCGGCGTTTAGCGTTATGGTGATGCAGAGTCAGGCAGAAATCTCCCAGCCCGACCTGTGTCAACCGGCGCTTAACGACTTCCAGGGCAGCCAGCTTCTCGGATACAAAAAGCACACGCTTACCTTCGGCCAGAAACTCCGCAATGATATTTGTAATCGTCTGGCTCTTGCCAGTACCAGGCGGCCCCTGCAAAACAAAACTGGCACCGAGTTTTGCCAACTGCACAGCATCCTGTTGGCTGGAATCGCCATCCAGGACACTGAAAACACTGCTGGGAGCAACAGCATCGTGATCAAAGCGCGAGAGATCGATTCCGGCCAGACCTTGGTTCAACAAACTGGCGTCTCCGGCCAATGCCCTGACTACCGGATGGTCGGTCAAGGATTGGCGGTGCTTGTCGAGATCCTGATACATGTTGATTTTGTTAAAGGAGAACAACGAGAGTTCGACCTGCCAGTCAATCGTGCATTGCAAACTCTGGCAGGCTGCGCTGATCTTCTCCACATATTCAATAAGCCCCGTCTCTTCAGAGTAGTCTGGCAAAATGATGCCGGCCTCGATCTCCAGTTTTTGCGCCAAGGCGTAGTTGGGAGTGATCTCATCATCATGACGCGATAATACGAAGGGAGAAAAGAGGTCTTTCTGTGACAGTTCCACCGGTACCAGCAGGAGGGGGGAGCGCAGGTCGCCTCCATCTTTGATATCACGCCAATTAATGAAGCCAAAAGCCAGGTGCAAGGCGTTAAGTCCCTTTTCTTCAGTGTAGACCCGGGCTTTCTGACGCAGGTTTTTGAGGGTTTTATGCGTCTCTGCAGCCGATTGGTTTGTGATCGTCGGATCACTTGAGAGTTTAGTGGTAT
>JAITUO010000197.1 GCA_031286245.1 Coriobacteriales bacterium | reverse complement strand
ATCGATTTCCGTTCAGCCTTGATTCCGTAGCTATCTAATGCCCTGATCATCTCCTTGATAGTCATGGTATGGTCTTCATCGGTCTGCTCCAGGAAGATACGCATCAGATAAAGCAGCTTCATCTTTTGGTTTGGAGAAGTCGGCATAGTAGGCACCTCCGTCTCATACTAGCCGTCGAAATGTCATTTGTACCACAAATCATTGACCGATAATGCGGACAGGAGAAAATAAAGCCAGCGCTCTGCCAGCTTAATCACTGGTTAGTGTCAGTGGTTATTATGAAATATGATCAATGTATTGGCAGCGAGGCAAGGCTACTTTACAGCAGCATAGAAACAGTTCTTTGGCGAATCGATCTTGCCTTCCTTCTTCAATTCCTTGATAGCCTTAGCGACAACGTCTTTATCCAAGCCAGTTGCTTCTACTATCTGGCCTGGTCTCATTGCCTCGCCAGTATCCACCAGTATCTGTAGAACAGCGTCTTTCGACATATGTGCTCCCTTCACGAGTGTTGTTAATCTTGGCACCATACTACAGCCTCCCGAAAAAAGGCACAAGGTTGAAAACTGTATTGACATATGCCAAAAGACCGCTCGCCCAGCATGGAGGAGTTTGCTGGGCGAGCACTGAGAGGGAAGAGCTGGGGCGAGCATTTAGAAAGGAGAGGGAGTTTGGTGAGAGGGAACCATATCCATACTCGCCCAGCAGCCGCAAATGCCACTACACATTAAAAGCAGGAACAGGAACCTGCTGCAGACTTATGCTGCGAAGAGGAAGGACTCTAATGTGTCGGCATTGTGAAATGCATCGTATTCCTTCTGCGCCTCCTTTTGTGCTTTGATACGGGCATTGTCGATACGCTTAAAATTGTCCTGCACTTTCTCTACCAGGCTTATGTCAATCAGGCCTCGTTCAGACATCGATGTGAGAGTCCGCACTGCTTCATTCTCATTCATGCCTAGACGGTAAGGCCGGTCTTCTGACAAAGCCGTGAAGATATCTGCAACTACCATGATGCGTGACAGTTTCGAGAAGTTCTCGTTCTGGACATGGAACGGATAACCATTTCCATCGTTACGCTCATGGTGGTAAGCTGCCCAAGTAGCGATATGTTCGAGACCACCGATTTTGTTAAGAATCGCATAGGTATAGTAGGGATGCTTCTTGATGATATTGAACTCTTCAGCATTCAGTGGGCCTTGCTTCTCTAAAATACTGTTTGGCACGGCTATCTTGCCTAAGTCATGCAGGTAGCCGGCAATCTCCATCAGGCAACTCTCGCGTTTCGAGAAACCAGCAATGCTGGAAAGCTCTTTGGCGACAGCAGCTACTCCGCTGGAATGGGTTGCTGTGAATCGGCTGCGGAAGTCAATGATATGGGCAAACATCCTGGCAAAACCTAACATGGCGTCCAAACCCACGATCCGCCTCGACGTACCGATCTTTCTCAGCAAGGCAAAACCCAGCGACGGAATAAAGATATCCACCCAGATATAATCCAGGCCCAGGATCACATCAAAGGCGTCCATTGAGCGAGGTTCAAACATTTCAGTTTTGCTATGGATCTTGTTGGCGATTTCAGGTAGTTGGGAGAAGACCTCGCGATCCTCATCAAGGATGATAGCCACCCGGTCTGCCAGATGGATGATATAGCTGCCTAAAGGAATGTCTTTACGGGATTTGTCATAATCGGCATGATGGTACTTGATCAATTGAGCGACTGTTGCCAGTGGCTCGAAGTCTTTTAACAACACATACCCGACAAAAGCATGGTGATGCTTGCTGTCATCATTGATATCGAAATCACACAGCGAACTGCGCTCAGATAATGAGAAGGCGCCAATGTCATGAAGCATGGCCGCCATGATTATTTCTTGGATCTCCTCGGGTGGCAGGCCCATACGCTGGGCGATATTGCCAGCGATATGGGCGACCCGATTGTGATGGTTATTAAGGGCAGGAGAGGCCAAGTCGAGTGTCTCAGCGATCGCATTGACAAAATCATATATTGAAACTGTGTTTTCCATCAACATTGGCCCCGCCTCCTTCCGAATCCGTGGGCTCTCTGATCCCCCCTTGACACCAGCTAAGCCCAACCAGTGTTGGCGTCTGCCATTCACTCTGACTACATGATAGTGACACTTATCTGGAAGAGTAATACCTCAAGATAAAGATTATCCCGTCGCAAAATACACCCCAAAAACACTTTCCAGCATATCCAAAACATCAAACAAATTTCTCACAACCAAACGTTTGATAGGACTGTCGCTACATACCCGCTGATCAGGAGGTATTCTCTTTGTTTTCAAAAATCAGGTTTCCATGAATTGATGCTGTTTATTCAACATCATTACATACTTGGGCTCCACCAGTCAGTCGTTGGTTTTACAAGCCAGACCACAAAATCTGCGGTCTTATCCCTTACTTCTGGCAGTTCGGGCAATAATAGATACTGCCGCCCAGGAACTGTTCCTTGATGATCTCTTCTCCACAGGCCGGACAGCCATTTTTATAAGACTTGCTGCTGAGGATTGTTGGATAGCCGCCAGCTGTCCCATAGATGTTTTTTTCAATATCTCTGCCACCTTTGGCAACCATCTCGGCAAGTGTTGTCACTGTGGCATTGTAAAGGCCTCTGAGCTCCATTTCATTTAACGTATTGACCTTTCGTTTCGGTCGAAGCTCGGCATTGAACATGATGTCTTGCACCACTCCATTACCGATTCCCAGAATCCTTTGCTCTGTCGCCAGAAAGCCTTTAATGCTGAGCTTTCCAACCTTGTCGTCAATCAAACCAACAAAATACTCGTAGGTGAACTCATCGTCTAAAGCTCCAACACCATTGATTTCCAGGCCATAATATGTGTTTGCTACTGAGTCTTCGTTTCTAATCACAGCAATCATGCAATACATCGAGGTTGTGACATTGAGGCAGGATCCATCATCGAACTCAATTAACAATTTGCTCTTATTGGGAGGGACTAGGCTTGTTTGCGAATAATAACGGATATTTGCACCATCACGGAATAGCAGCAGATAGTCTTCAATTACGATTTCCACGTAGAAATTACGGTCAACGATATCGGTCACTTGCTTGCCTGTTATCAATCCACTGTACGTTAATGGATCATCGTGATAAAAGGTGAATTTATGATCGGTAAAATTTCCTCCCACATTGGTGATAGTCTTGCCAAGAATTGATTTACGCAGATCTTTGGCTATAGTTCTAGCCTCTGGTAGTTCGATCATGTAACCCTCCCAAGTTGACATGTCCTGTTGATCGTCTGCCTGACATTATATACCTAGTCGCGGTAATGTAATAATAGAGGATTAGCTTTCTATCTTCTACCCAGTCATTTCAAGTCTCTTGATCATCTGCTGTTCAGTAGCGATTCTGATCAGTTCAACCAAGTTATCCGCACCGAGTTTGCTATAAATAATATTGATTACCATTTTTACAGTGTTGACCGACAATGACCGGTTCACTGCTATCTCTCGACGTGACAGCCCATGTGACAAGTCAGTCAGGATCTCCAATTCGCGAGGCGTCAAGATAATATCGTCTTTGATTTCATTCGCCTTCTTGTACTCTGTGATGATGTGCGAACGACGTTTGGCAAAGGAAGCTGACTTGCGATTGATCTCCTCCAGCCACTCATGAGGAATACCAATACCTGGTTCTTTGATAGCGGCCGCTGTTAGTGTTCGCATGTCTTTGCCGAAGCTTATGAAAGGAATCACGATCCGATTCGTTGATGCTGCAGTGTAAGCTTCACGCAAAGTCTCAAAAGCCCGGTCCTTATTCCGCATTTTATAATGGACACAAGCTTCCATCACCAGCATCTCAATACGTCCATATAAGACCGACTCACGCTGCTTTAACTCATCGATATATGCCAGTAGCACGGGATAGTTCTGCGTCAGATAGAAATAACTGGCTTTTACCTGGTTTGCATAGTTTTCCAGGAAATAGGCGTGACCATAGGGAGTAAACCGTTCCCTCAGCCAGGGTGGAACCTTATTCTCAATGCCGATCATACAGTAGAACCAGGCCAGTGCGATGTCATAGGTAGCGAAGCGGATCGAATACTCTTCCTGATCCAATAGCAGGCTCATCTGTGAAAGCATCTCTTCGGTCTTGACATAATTACCCTGTAGCATGGCGATACGTAGCAAGTAGAAGAATGCACGGTGCTCGGTGTCATACTGACGGTTCTCGCGAGCTTTTTCCAACGCACGATGAATATCTGCCTCTGCAGCCAAGATATCGTCCTGGTAGAACTTTAACTCACCCATAGCCAAGTCGTCCAAGCCTGCCATAGTACCGTTTAAGCTATTGCTGACATGACCAACAGCCTTGGTAAAGGTGGTGATGAATTCCTGTAGTGCTCCCGCCTGTGAAGTGCCAACCGGATTGATCCAAGGCCCACAGAGATGGTTGACCAATCGTTGAATTCTGACAGGTGACCTGCTGAAGCAGTCATTCATCTTAGCGAAGTAAATATCAAAGTCCGAGTTATTGTCGATTGTGCACATCAAAGTACGCATGATACCCCAGCAGTAATAAATTCCGCCGAGTGTATGGTTCCGGAAGTCGCTGTCATTGGGCCATGGCAAGTACCTGGCTTCGTACTTCTCGATAAGTCTGAAAGCCTCACTCCAAAGGCCCAGACTCATGACTGTACGAATGTGCATCACTGCGAGCAGGTCGATGCGGTCAAAAGCCTCATCAGGTATGCCCTCGAAAATATCCAAGGCAAAATGAGCGATATCGGCAGGTATCTGTGTCGGCAGGGCTGGGAAGATATCATTAAAAGACTGGTAGTCACCGATCTTTACATAAAATGACATAGCATCGATCTTGAAGCCATTCGTATTGCACCAGTCAGCCGCAAGCGAATATGTCTCTTCTAACTCCTCTTCGGATAAAATGCTCTGTTTCTGTCGAAGGAATTCTAAGAACAAATGATGAATGTGATAAGCGCTGATATTCTGATCGTGTCGTACAAAAGCATTCTGATCCTCAAGTTCGTCTATCAGTCCATCGTCGCCTTTAGCCAACAGTCTGATCAAGTCGACTGACAGATGGTCGATCAGTGACAGACGAATCAAAAAGCGCTGTAGCCGCTCCGATATCCTGTCCCAGATCTCAGATTCCATGAGCTTGAAGATGTTCAGCTTCATGGCTGTCTGCAGGTATCCTTCATATCCAGGAGCCTTATCATACGACCGTGCGATCAGATTAATCGCAAAAGCCCAGCCGTCAGTATCGTTGATGATCGCTTTCAGATTGTTCTGCTTGATTGCAAAGCCTTGTTGGATGAAATAATTAGCTAATTCGGCATCTGTGAATCTCAGCTCGGACTCACTGATCATCGCCAGCTGTCCTTTTAAGATCAAGCTGGCCAGGTTGATGCCAGGGATTGTTCGTGATAGTAGAATCATCGATGTACGGTCTGGAAGCTGGGAGACATTTCGCTCGACAAAACGTAATACAGCAGCATTGTTAATCAGATGGAAATCGTCAAAAATCAGGATCCGGCTCAGACTCTCTCGTTCATGTTTATGTAACAACAGAAGGTATTGGTTTAACTTATCTTCACTGTCAGGGAACCCCAGGTTCATTAAGGCATTAGCAAAAGGCTTGTTCTCCAGTAACAGGGCATGGGTAAAATTCTCCCAGAATCGTGCACCAACGTTATCTCGTTCGGAGAGTTGCACCCAGATAGTCTTTGCTGGGTATTCGTTCAAAAAATCATGGGCAGCACTGGTCTTGCCATATCCTGCACCAGCACAGACGATTATCAGAGGGCATTCAGTAGCCTCCCTGAATAAACGGGTCAAACGTGGGCGTCTGAAATGGAAAGAAGTGTGGTCTCCCTCGAGTGGCTTATCGACCGACAACAAATCGGTAAACATGTACATCACCTCCCCTCAGAGTTCACCTGCCAGATCATCCTTCATTGGTAAGCCTAAGCCGTTCTAGCTGGTGCAACAAGGCAAAATATCAAGATAATGTCATCAACATTCTGCCTACCAAACAAACGTTGGATTGTCTGGTAATGAGCATAATAGCATAGTCGTCTAACAAACGTTGGGTTGTTTGGAAAAATTTTAAATTCTTTCGTTGTGAAAAATCGATTAGGATTTGAACGCAGGTTTAGATCGGGATAAAAGCGATAAAACACCTCAAGAGTTCCCTGGTAGAGGCTAGTGACACCTAATTTATCGTAAGCAGCCTTAACGTAAGCAGCCTTATCATTAGCAGCCTTATCAAAGCAGCCTTATCGTAAGCAGCCTTATA
>JAITUO010000072.1 GCA_031286245.1 Coriobacteriales bacterium | reverse complement strand
CGGCTTCCTCGGCGGTACAGTCAAGCCCTACGGAGATTCCGAATATCGACTGGCCGGGTGTAGAAACGCGTAGATTCGAATAGAGATCTTCTGGCACCAGGGCATTGTCGATCAGATCGACATAGACATTCAAGCGGCTGATATTACTGAGCACAACCTTGGCATAATACACTTCGCCATTCTCGGTAATGACTCCTTTGACCGCATTGTCTTCGATCAGGATGCGTGCGACACGTGAGTTCAGCTTTAGAGTTCCGCCACTGTCGATGAAGGCATTAGTGATGGCGTTCGACATTGACATTGATGTCTCATGGACATTCCAAGTGCATCCGTAACGCAGATATAGTGCGGCGATCACTGGGAATGGCACACGGTCGATCGGCATACCCAGATAGCCAAACAGGGTCTGGTATACCCCCTTCAACATGGGATTTTGAAAGTACTTGTCTAACATCTCCAGTCCGGTGTAACCAGCGTATTCGAAAAGGTAGGGGAAGTCCTGCTGCGAGATCGCCTTGCCGGCAGCAGTGAATTCATAAAGGCGCATGAACTCTGCGTCAAAAGCATCCACCAGCTCCTGGTATTCTACGATAGCAGTTGATTCAGGCCTGAAGAAATCTTGCAGTGCCTTGACGAAAGCATCATGTTCATTAGGTAGAGCGATTTCGCCCATACCTTTGAAGGCGATCCGGAATGCTTCTTCCTGTCGCACGAACTTGATCTGGTCAAAGATGCCCAGCTCCTCAAAGACTCTGCGGAGCGGGCCAGTCTCACCAGCTTCATTATCACCGATGCCATACAGCTGGTGGAGCCCGGTCTCAAACTCAAAACGACCGCGGACATAGGAAGAGCCACAACCGCCGGTGGTGCTGTGCTGCTCCAGCAATAGTACTTTCTGACCAGCCTTACTCAGCGTCAAGGCTCCTGTCATGCCCCCGTTACCTGCACCAATAACAATGGTATCGAAATGCTGCTCCATATCACCCTCCCTTTTGATGGCCCGGATACTTGCGTTTAGACCTTTGGATGTAGAGGCGTTTAATAAGCTAATTATGAGCCATATCAACGTAAAGGTATGAGCTCATCTGACAAAACCTCTTCGCATGAAAATCTTCCAGAGTTTGTAAAACCTGAACAGGCTTGGCTGCATCTATGTTGTGTAAGACAAAGCAGACAATAACCATGGCAAAGACGAGAACTGCACATGGTGTTTGAAGGGAGAAAACCATGCAAGTCAAAATCGGACAACCGAAGGTCATGCAAGTCAAAACCGGACAATCAAAGGTCACACAAGTCATATCCCAAACCAAACAAGCGGTATCACAAGTTAGCAAGCTGGTCTCGATCCTGCTGACAGTAACAGTAATGTTCACTATGTTTGTGGCAATTCCACAGACAGCCTACGCTGCACCAAATGAAAAGGAGCTGGTTAACTACATTAGAAACTTCAACCCAGGCAATGGTGGTCCAACTACCGGTCAATTGAGTGCAGTAGCCGACACCACCAATCATACGGTAACAGTCAGTGGTAATGTTACAGATGCTCAGTACACCTTGACGCTGAATATCGACGCGGAGACAAAGGTTATTTGGGTTGCCCAATACTCCGGGTGGACAAAGGGTACCAGCTTACTTGAGTTGACTGGCGCAGGTACTTTTGAGGTTTCTAGAAAGGGGTCTGTGACTAACCTCGGCCCGGGACACACAATTAAAGCAACCTCCAACCAGTCTCTGATCAGAATAGACGGCGGCACAGCTGAAGCTGCATCGGTTGGCAATGCCATCAACACTGCCGGTTCGGTGGAAGTCAACAAAGGCACTGTCACCAGTACGACAGCAAACGCAATTGTCGTCAATGGATCAGCAGTTAAGTTTGGCGCAAGCGTCTTAGTAAGTGGTGGAGAAGTCAAAACCACTCAATCGGGTAACGCCATCTACACTACGGAGCCAAACATCAAGGTTGTTGTGTCCGGTGGTTTGGTCAGCGCAGCTGGCAGCAAAATCAATGCTGGCGACATGAGTGCGATCGGAACGATGAACTGTGCGATCAGTGCCAGAGGTGCAGGCACCAAGGTCTCTGTCACCGGTGGAGTTGTGCAATCCACAGCACAGCAAGGCATCGCTATCGTCAGCTCATATGTCTCTGTGAGCGGTGGCGTCGTCGAAGCTACTGGAGCCAACGGCAGTGCTATTACTACCAATATCCAGGGATCAGACATCCTAATCGGTGGCGGAAAGGTAGCTTCGCAAGGTATGCCTGCAATCATCGTTTATGGATACTACAGTACGATCGAGGTAACCGGCGGCCATGTCATCAACACAGGTTTCGGCCATGCCATCTTGAACTGGGGAGATTACAGTGAGATAAAAACTTATTGCAATGCGGTGATTGAAGCCAGCAAGCTTGACGCCATCCGTAACGAAGGCCGCAACGTCGAAATCACCATTGTTGGTGGTCAAATAAAAGCTGGTCTGGTCGGAGATGCTATTCACAACAACAGCGCTACAGGAGTGAATCTCAACATGTTCGGTGGAGAGGTCAGCGCAACACTGGGACATGCTATCTATTCAGAACAAGGTCATGTTGACATCTACGGTGGTTTTCTGTTCGCTTACGGGACAAGCGTTATTGGAGAAAACCAAGTTCTCTATGTGAAAAATGGTTATCCCTTGCTGGTAGGTTGTTCTGCAGCCTGTGCCTGGAATAAAGCTGCCATGCAAACGACATATATCGCTGGCACGACATCTCATTTGGTCAGTGATGGCGGCGGGATTTTCGGATTCCAACCAGCGGTATGGGGTAAAGTCGGTACTCAGAGCGGCATCTGCTACTACGGTTGCTCAGAAGGATTTTTCCCGATCGACATAGTGAATGTCAATCCACCGTTTAAGCCTCATCCGGGATCCGATTTTGTTTCACGCTAAGAATTAATACTACTGCCAACCGTGTTACCACTTGAACTGATTTACGTAAAAGGGGCTGGAATAAACCAGCCCCTTTGTTTTATTGTTGCTGATTCAGCCAAACAACAGATCACACTCAGCACTGCTCAGAGCAGCTCGCGCCTGATCGCGCACCCCATTGACACCGATGAAAAACTCCCGCATCAGCGCCACCATCAGGTACTGCCCTTTTGCTGAAAGTTTGATCACGGTCTTATCCTCATATTCAATCGCACCTACTGCTTTGAAAAACAGGTACTCGGATGGGACGCCTCTGGCTACACTACAACCAAAGTCTTGCTGCCACTGAAGTTTGTCCAGGCTCAAGCCGAACAGCTGCATCATAAAGCGATAGCGCATGCGGTCTTTTGGGGAGAAAATCGTGCGTCCGCTGAGACTCATCTGCCCGGCGGAAATTGCTGCGTGGTACTCGCGCAATGAGAAGGTGTTGACATAGAGGGAACCGTCGAGGTAGGAGAGTCCACCGGAGCCAATCGCCGGGTATTCCTCATAGTTGACGATGTATTCGTCGATAATCGGGGTGTTAGCTGAGGTAGTGCTGGCTGGGCTACCCTCACCCCGATTGAAAGTCCAGGCGCTGCTGAAACCGAAAGCCGGGTTTGCTCCCCCTGTTAAAGCTTCACAAATGATTTCGTAGTAGTGTTTTTCGCGGGCGTAGTCAACACGGCCAACTGTGCGAGCCAATGAGGCAGCAACTGCTGGTGATGCCATCAGGGGATAAAAGGTCACCTGGTTGGCTTGGCTCTCCAAAACACCTGCCAGGTCGTTGATCAGGATTTCTTCACTTTGCGATGGGAAATTGAAGATCATATCGATGTTAAAACTGGTGAAACGGTCGTGTACCGCCTGGACACGCTGGAGGATCTCCAGGCCGGAACCGTATTTCTCATAGCGCTCCATCTGGCGCAACAGGCCGTCGTCGAAGCTTTGCACGCCGCAGGAGAGCCGTTGGACCCGGCCTGCCAAACCATCGAGGATCTCATCAGTCAAGTGGTTTGGGTTAGTTTCACAGGAGACCTCGTTGATGGAAAACAAGCGACGGGCCTCGTCGATGGTTGCAAACAGCTCGTCCGGCATGACCGTCGGAGTGCCCCCGCCGATGTAGAGTGACTCGAAGTCATATCCAAGTTCGGCCAGCATTCGCATCTCTTGGCGGAGGTCGGCAAAATAGCTGGTCGCCTGGTCAGCCTGGAACAGGTAACGATTGAATGAGCAATAGGGGCAAAGCCGCTCACAAAATGGTATATGCGCATACAACATATACTGCTGGTTGGGCCGTGGCCCCGGCAGAAAAGTCTGATCAGTTCGAGCCAGGCTCAGATAGCGGCTGTTCAAAAAGCGGACCATGCCGCTCTGCAGACGTTCAGAAAGCATCATTACCTCAAAGATTATCGTTTTGTGGACTGAAGTGGACAAGTGAGGCGATGTTACTTTATACAAAGCGATCTGACAATAGCCAAGCATTATGTGGAGAAGACCGTTACGGTATCTGTTGAGAAAGCTATCAGTAACCAAAAAGCCTGAGCTTAGAGGTTGTAACCTTTTAGGCTGCCAGAAGGATTTCTGAGAAAGCATTGGGGAATAATTGCCAGTAATTACAGTTCTTGAAACTGATGCCGGTTGGAGGAGTATCAAAATATGCTCGAGCAAGAGTCAAGAAATAATGAAGCAGGTAATGCTGCTCCACTTTGTTCTGCTGCCAGCGGCGATACGCCCAACGCCACTTTAAAGCCTATACCATCCCACTTAGCCACTAAGGCTTTTGTGCCCAACGCCACTTTAAAGCTCCGGCCTTTGATGGTCATTACGCTGTTTACTTTATTCGGCATCAACATTTGCGTCTCATATATCGTTTACGCGATAGCAGTGCTAGATATATACGAACTCGTGTTTACCGGTTTTCTCCACAGTATTGTTTTTCATAGCTTCCAGTTGGTGACAGCGACTTTGCTGGCAGGCTTGCTGGTGAGGATCGCTGTGATTAATGATTTCCACCGCTTCGGGATCATCCTGACTACGCAGGCTCTTTGGCTGATTGCGATGTTTGGCAACTTTTTAATGATGTTAAGCAGATTGATGTTCGGCGTGGTATCGATTTGGACAGTTGTAACACAGTCCAATATCCTCGGTTTGACTATGGCTTTAGCAATTGTTTACACGACGGTTGTTTCGGTTGCTATACGTCTGGTTCGCCCTGATCAGCGCATTGAGAAGGCTTTGGTTGGACTTACGACTTTCGGCTTGTCGAGCTACCTACTGATAATCTACCTGGCTCGTTTTGTCAGGTTGATTGGTGAGCTCTTGATGAATTACGTTGTTACTTTTCCTGACATGCGAAATATGGGTTTCGAAAGCAGAATGCGCGTCATCAGCGACTGCATGCCTGGGTTGCTGTTTATTGCGTTGGCTCTGATCGGGGTATATCTCTTCACCCAGGACAAGAGCTATTGGAAACTGGCTGTAGTAGTTTTGTTCGTCGACGCTATCCTGGTCGATACAATCGGATTTTTGATCTTGGTGCTGCTTAATGGACTTTGGGTGGTGTTGGTCTATCTGGCTGTCCAGTTTGGGATGCTGTTGATGTTGTTTTTATTGCGACCGAAAACTGCCGAGGCAGACACTACTAATGTGGATAAACCCGGAGTCATTTATCCTGGCCAGGTCTTGTATAAGATAGTCGTTTTACTGATGTTGCAACTTGGTTTGTTCATCCCGATTGTGGCTCTGGTGGAACTGCCATTCGACAGTAGGTTACTCTATTCTTTGATTTGGATCTCTACTCTTCTTTTGTTGTTTGTTGCCGGTTTTTTTGCGAAACCAGCAGAATCAAAGGGCTTCCAGGCTTTTTTACGGATAGCAGTATTGATGGCTTTGATGCTGGCTTTCATATTCATTATGATCGCTGGAGCAACTGCCAGTAACGGTGGAAATGCCTCAGTCAGATCAATGGATATCTATTCGATCAATGGCAATCTGGTGTTAAAAGACTTTTTCTTTAAATCCTTACCAATATTCGACTGGACGATGATTGCTATTACTGTGCCAGCAGGTTTAACGCTGGGCAGTCTGGTGTCAAATTTTCAGGGTAAACATAGCGTGTTATATGATTTTATTTTTTCTTTAGTTGCTTGCGGGTTGGTGATTAGCTGTTTCTTCTGTTTGATGATTGATAATTTTGAAGTCGTTGCATATGTTTTGCTGCTGATATGCGCTTTTGTGTTCTTGTTGGTTTGTTTATTCGGCAAGCGAGGTGGATTTGCTGCTTATGGTTTACTTGCTTTGTTTGTTGGAGCGATCAGCCTGCTGTCGTTAGTCACTGCTGATTGGATATTCGTTGGTTTCTGAGAGTATGTAAAGTCATTTAGCATTTAAGCCTTCAGCACCCAATAAACTCCAAGCAACTACTGACTCCACTGGTTACGTAATATTGAGCAATTAGCGTTTTGCTAAAAAACACGCGCTGTGTGCTCATCAACAACTGAATTCTATGTAAAAGGTATGAGATTCTCCTAGAATCCTGTTGTGTTTGGCAGTATTCGATTAAATGAGAGCACACAGCGCGTGTTTTTTAGCAAAACGTACTATGCTCAACTGTACTACAGCTTTCTATGAGAGATATGTGGTTTAGTGGCACTCCTAGGTTCTGGGGTTACTGGAAAAAACAAAGCTAGCCGAGCGCAGATCGAGACATAGAAGGTGCCTGTCGTGCGCAGGTCGATTATCGAGACATAATGAGCGCGGATCGAGGCAAAGGTGCCGGTCGGTTGGGGAGAGACAAACAACACAACACTCGGTAACACGATAATGTGATTCGTGCTACGATGGGCACCTTATTAAAAACCATCTGGTTTTTAAAGCTAGAGACCGAATACGAATTTACCCAGGAGTCACTAATGCACATACCCGATGGGATGCTTGATACAAAGACCTTCACCAGTCTGTGGGCTGGGGGAGCAGGTGGAATATCATATGCCAGCTGGTGGATCCGCCGCCATCTGGATAGCAGTCAATTGGTCTTGATGGCTGTACTGGCGGCATTGATCTTTGGCCTGCAGATGCTGAATTTCCCAATTGCCGCCGGCACCAGCGGGCATTTCAGCGGTGGAGCGGCAGCAGCAATTATCCTGGGTTATTGGCCAGCGACAATCGTTATGGCTGCAGTTCTACTGGTACAGGCATTGTTCTTTGGTGACGGTGGAATCACTACACTGGGAGCTAATATCGTCAACCTCGGGTTGGTGGGCCCTGGAGTCGCAGTGCTGGTCTATCAGCTTGGCATCCGCTTGAAAGCCAGTAGGTCAGCGAAGCTGGTTTTTTCATTTATCGCTGCAACACTGGCTGTTGTAGCTTCAGCAGCCATGGTTGCCTTGGAGTTATGGGCCTCTGGGCGTGTTCCATTGCTACCAGCATTGGCAGCAATGATTGGATGGCATACGCTGATTGGTCTTGCCGAAGGTGTCATCACTGCCGGATTAGTTGCTTACCTGCTAAAAGTACGTCCGCAGATACTTGACAGCGGTATACAGACCAACGCCGCCAATCAGCCAACTGTCGCAAATCCGGCAAACTCGATGCAAGCAAACTCGATGCCAGCAAACTCAATGCAAGCAAACTCCTCCAGTTCACCGCCAAAAAACTCCTCCAGCTCACCGCCAAAAAGCTCCCTGACCAGCGTGGTAGTGGTACTTGGCCTGGCTGCTCTGTTGACTGCGGGATTATCCTTCTTAGCTTCTCAAGCACCGGACGGTTTGGAGTTTGTTTATTTCGAATCAGGACTGGGCGAAGATTTCGCAGAGACCGGTATTGCTTCCAACACTCCATTTTACGATTACCTCTTGCCAGGAGTATCCAATCAACTAATTGCTGGAATCGGTGCTGCCATCATCGGTGTCGTGTTGACAGCTGCCTTGATACTCACAATCAGCATCTTGATCGTCCGCAGACGGCATGGTTGAATACTGTGGATAAACCCGGGTCAATCTCAACAGCCGCACACCCTCTCGAGCCTACTGGCCCTACTCGGTCAACCAATCCTACCAACCCATTCTCGCCACAGGGGATGCTACTCTCTGCCCTGATACTGGTCGTTGGAATCGTAATCGGCATGCCGCATTCATTACTCGAAATCGCCTGCATCCTGGCATTAACCATCATGGTAGCCCTGCTAACTAAGGCTTCGATACTCAAGCTATTATTACGTTCCCTGATCGTCTTGCCGTTTGCCGGCTCGATGGCTCTACTTGCTCCACTCCGATATCTCCCAGAGATCAGCCTCACGGGCTTATCCACAGCTTATTTCTTGGGATTACCATTGTTATTACAGCTGGTACTGACCCCCTGGCTGTGTGTTCTGGTGATGCTCGTCCTGGCACAGGCCTGTTCGCAGAGTGACCTGCTGTACGCCATGGAACGTCTACGACTGCCGCGAGCCTTCTTGTTATTGCTGACCTTTTTATACCGCTATGTCGATCTGATGCGCAGCCAACTGGCTTCGCTCAGACGGTCACTGGTGTCGCGCGCACCGCAACTCAGCCGACGCCGACAAGTGCTGCTTTACGGCAACTTGGCCGGCTCGCTGATCGTGCGGGCTCAAACGCGTGGCGAACGTATCCACGTGGCGATGCTGGCACGTGGTTTTACCGGCAGCCTGCCACGTCGGGTCAGGCAGCGGTTTGGCGTCGCTGACGCATTACTGGTTGCCACGATGCTGGCTCTGGCCCTGGCCTTTTCATTTATATAGGGAGAAACCCATGAGTTGTCGTATCACTTACCAAGATGTCAGGTTCAGTTACCCGGATGGTACGCAGGCGTTACGTGGAGTCAACTTTGCATTGGAACACGGCGAGCATGTCGCCTTACTGGGACCGAATGGGGCTGGTAAGTCGACAGTCATGCTGCTGGCTAACGGTGTGTTATTACCGAACTCTGGGCAAATCCATATTGGCGAGAGGCTGTTGGCACCGGAGAATTTGCGGGAAATTCGCCAGCAGGTTGGGCTGGTTTTTCAAGATCCTGATGATCAACTGTTCATGACCAGCGTCTATGACGATGTGGCCTTTGGACCATTGAACCAAGGTATCAGTGGAGACGAGCTGGACCGGCGTGTCACAGCTGCGCTGGACGAGGTCGGACTGGTAGATGTCTCGAACAAGGCACCACAGAATCTGTCCTTTGGACAGCGCAAGCGAGCTGCCTTGGCAACGATACTCGTAATGCAGCCGGAGTTCCTAATCCTGGATGAGCCGACCAGCAACCTTGATCCACGCGGGAGACGGCAGATGATGGCTTTATTGGCAAGCATCCAGACTACTGTCTTGATTGCCACCCATGATCTCGATCTAGCTTGGCAACTCTGCCAGCGAGCGCTAATAATCGACGAGGGAGTGATTGTGGCTGATGGGCCTTGCCATGAATTACTGCAAGACAACAGCTTGCTACAAGCCCACGGTCTGAAGTAGCTCGCCTGCAAGCATATGGCGTGAAGTAGCTCGACAATAAGCTGCTGTCGACCAGGCAAAGTCCAAGCAGTCAGGCTGTCAGGCTGTAGAGGGGAACCACACAAACACCATCCTGTCTTTGGTGGGCAAACCCGTTACCGGTGATCACTGTCAGTGTTGCAGGAGCTTTGGTTTTTAGCGTATCGATTCTACTTGCGAATCGCAATAGATTGGCTGCAGCTACGTCGACAGCTCCGAACCCCAACTTGATTTCAAAAGCTCCCCATGTACCATCAGCAAACTCGACAATGGCATCAACTTCCAGACCAGAAGAATCACGATAATGAAAGACCTTCCCATTATTAGCATCAGCATAAACTCTCAGATCCCTGATCGCCAATGACTCAAACAGCAGTCCGAGGAAGTTAAAATCCTCAGTCAACTTGTCGATTGAAAGACCTAAAGCACCAATAGCCAAAGATGGATCACAAAAGTGATGCTTTGGGGATTTCCGCAGCATGTATGATGATCGGATGTGTGTGTTCCAAGCAGGCAAGGATTCAATCACCATCAGACGCTCTAATGCGGAAGTATAATCAACCACTGTTGCGTGGTTTAATTCGTTGTCTTCCCCAACAGTATCTTTGGTCAAAGCGGTGACTGTAGCCTCAGTTGAGATATTTCTGGCCAATGATTGCAACAAGCGTTTGATTTTGAATGGATCACGACGTTTTTCAGACACCTTTGACAGATCTATTTCAGCAATCAGAGATATATAGTCACTGGCAAAACGAAAGCCTTCTACTGCACTGAGTCCGATTACACCTGGCCAACCACCCAGGGTCATTTTTTCGGCTAGATCACTAAGCTCAAATGAAGCAGGCTCAGATTGTGGAGAAACTCCTTTCATCAATGCAGCCAGACTAACTTCCTTTGTTGACCAGCCTTTCTCGCTCAAAGACATGGGGCGCATTGTCAGTATGGAGAATCTACCTATTCCTGAGTGTCGTTTTGTTTGCTCCTCCGGAGTAGCTGAACCTGTTAGGATGAATTGCCCTTTTACTCTGCGTTCGTCAACCTCTCGTCGGACATAGTTCCAGATTTGAGGGTACTCTTGCCATTCATCAAGTAATCGTGGAGTCATGCCATGTAAAACACTTCGTGGGTCTACGTCCATTCGAGCTCGAATTTGCTCGTCGGAATCGAACCGGATATTACTTCCGGCAATTTGCAGAGCGGTCTCGGTTTTTCCACAACCTTTGGGGCCTTCAATGACCACAGCACCTGCGCTACCCAGGCGCTCTACAAGCGTTTGGTCGATGAATCGAGGAAGATACTCCATGGCTTCTCTCTACAATCAGGCTTGTATGAACAGCCAACAATAAGAATAGCAACATTATAACAAGAAAAATATCAGTCAGCCAGCAAGAGAAATAGTAAGCAATTTGTAGACAGAGAAAGGGCGAGGAACCAGTCCTCACCCTTTACCACACCGTGCTCTTGCTGCCAGTAACTAGGCAGGGAGGCGGTCATCCATCCACTCAATGGTGTCACGAATGATGCGATCCTTGATGAACTCGTTGAAGATTTCATGGCCCAGGCCGGCAAAGACGCAAAGGGACTTGTCGGTTGAGGATATTCCATCGAAGAAAGTTGAATAGCCTCCCATAGCCATCACATCATTGCCACCGTTCATGACCAGGACCGGATCGCTAAAGACGTTGATATTCTCCTTGATCCAGGCCACGCCTTGGCCTATCACCCTCGTTAGGCCAATTGACATCTCTTTGCCCACCAGTGGATCTGCATAATAGGCTTCGATTACCGCTGGGTCGGAGCAGAGCCTGGCACCCGCATCACCCGCACCCAGTTCATTGGGGAAGTAGGTATCATCAGGAATAGACTCATCTATTTGGAAGACATTATCCGCGGCGGTTGCACCAGAGAGAACGTAGCTTCCGATTTTTCCGGGAAAAGTGATAGCGTAGCTGATGGAAGCAAAGCCTCCCATGGAATGTCCGATCATGTAGGTAGGTAAGCCCGGGAACTCGGCCATGGCGACCTCGACGAAGATGTCGGTGTCCTTGACGATCTCGGTACGGTCGGAGTAGTAGGCTCGCTTACCTTCACTGCGGCCATGGCCCCGATGGTCGAAGCGGACAACGGCATATCCAGCGGCTAATAGTTTTTCAGTCAAGTAATCGTAGCGTCCATAGTGCTCGACCGCGCCATGGACGACGATGGCGACCGCCTTGGGGTTGTCCGGCGAATCGATCCGGCCCATTAACTTGAGGCCGTCAAAAGTAGTACCAACGATTTCCTTGTTCATGATGCTCCTTTCAACGAGTGAAAACCTTGTGCCAATAGTACCCCATGATGCATTGCTGCAACATTTACATAGTTGAAGTTAACCTATACACCAGGCCATCCTCCTGGCAATATTTTTCAGCCAGCTCTCCATGGTCAAATGCTACAGCTTCCTCACGCCGGCTGCTGTGCTGGAGCAGGTTTTGTAATGACTGATTGAATCGAAAGCTGCTTTGTTATAATTTTCTTATCTACGAGCCAACAATCACTGAGGGGAAAGAGGTTTTTATCATGGCATATTCCATATCACCACGAGAGAACTATCTTCTGGCGATGAACCACAAACCTACCGAGTTCATCCCGATGGGCATGGTGCATTCCACTTTCATGGGCTTCATGGACGACTACGAGAAAGGCCCGACGGGTGGCGGCAAGGACGGCTTTGGCGTCACCTGGGTCTATCCCGACCATATGGGGATCAACGGACCGATCCCCGAGCCGGGAAATTTCGTACTCGAAGACGTCACGAAGTGGAAAACAGAAGTGGTATTTCCCGATCTCGATGCCATTGATTGGGAGAAGAAAGCCGAGATTGACAAAGCAATGTGGAACCCAGATATGCAGACCCTGGAATATGCCAGCGGTAACGCGCCATACGAACGGCTCGTGGCATTGATGGGGTTCGAGGGCGCCCTCATAGCTATGGCAATCGAACCAGAAGCAACCTTTGAGTTGCTGTCAGCGATCACTGACTACAAGATCAAAAAGATCAAGAAACTCGCCAAATACTACAAGCCTGACATTTTTTCCTATCATGACGACATTGCGACAGTGCGCAGTCTGTTCATGTCGCCAGACACCTACCGCGCACTATTGAAACCCAATCACAAGCGGATCAATGATGCCTGTCGCGAGGAGGGGATCATTCCCCAGCAGCATACTTGCGGTAAAGCGGATATCTGCGTAGCAGACTACATTGAAGCAGGCGCAGCGGCGTGGTCGTGGGTCGAACCTAGCAATGACATTGTTGGGATACTCACCGAGTATGAGGGCAAATTCACCATGGTTGGCGGTTTCAATATGATTGGACCGCCAGGTATGGCGCTGGGGAATGAAGAGGTTGTGATGGCTGAAAACCTACGTATGCTGGAACAATACTCCCACCTCACCGGATACATCGGTACTTACATTGGCGCAGGGCAATTTACCAGTGCCAGGGATCCAAACGCTAGTCCCGAACAACAGATGCAGGCGATGATGGCGATGATGGCTCCATTGATGGCTCTTGTTCAAGATTACGAAGCTACGAGATGGAAAAAGTAAAGAGCTGGCTGCATGCCATCATGAGGTAGTCGAACAAAACCAATGTTGTTGCTGCGAGTCGGCATCACACAATAAAAGACATAACCTGATGGAGTGAGGGCGGCTATCTGCAAATGCGAAAGGTAATAGAATCAGTTGCATAACGATTTGGAATACTAGTGATCGGGGGAGTGACAGAAGCAGTATTAGTATTCACAGTTGTCCCATTGTTTACGACGGGTGAGACAGGAAAGTCTGAGCTCCTACTAACAGCCTGGTACCAATATGCTCACTATACGAGACGAAAATGCTCACTACAATGAACAAATTGGCAAGCAATACGCGACGCACGGGGTAATCTAGATAGAACTAGAGCAATCCCTCTTTATGCCGCTTTCTCAATAGCCGACTTGGTTTGCTTGCAGAGTTTTCCAGAAACTCTCACGAGTAATTAACGCTAGTGCTTAACCACGGCGACGAGGTACTCTGCGCACGGGTTTCTCCACAGTAGTAAACCCTGACAATGTTGCCAGGCCACGTTCATAAGCTGTGAATTCATCAATCACCGATAGTGCCTCGAAAACCCGATTGCGCCGATTAGATGAAGACTGTGTGAGGATTCCGGCGTCGGTCAGTGCTTCTACAGCTAAGCGGGTAGCCTCAACACTTCTCCCTGTCGCCGCAGCCGCAGTGTTAATTGTGATGACAGGAATCCCTGGCAGTAAACCGAGCAGTGCTTCCACGGTTGAGCCTTTTCGCGGAACAACCAGTGATTGCCAGTGTGCCCGAAGACGGGCAATTCGATGCTCAAAAGCCTGGGCATCAGCGCAGGCTCGCTGGCAGACATGGGCAAAAAACTCGACCCATTCATTGCGTGAATCGTTTGCCTGATTACTGTCGATACTGCCGTCGTACCTGGTTGCATCCAGGTAACTGACATAATTTTGTTTCATGGTTGATAGCACTAGTGAGATCGGTGGAACTGTGTTTGAAGCGATGCCGCTTCTTCTAAGTATCAGGTGGATAAGAGCGCGACCGACGCGTCCATTGCCGTCAACAAAAGGATGGATCGTCTCAAACTGAGCGTGGGCAATCGCTGCTTTTATCACAGGAGAAACGTTTTGCAGGTTGCAGTAGGCTACTAAATCTTCTAAAAGACCTGGTACCGCTGCGGGAGTCGGTGGCACGTAATCGGCTCCGATCGGGGAGTAGCTGTTTCCTCCGGTCCAGTTCTGCTCTGTCCGTAGTCGCCCAGCATATTGATTCTGACTAGTGTCTTCAAGGAGTCTTTGGTGCATCGAACATATTGTCTGGATGGTGATCGATTCCTCAATCACTGCATGATTTAAAGCAGCATCCATCATATGGATGCTGTTGAGCACTTCTGCAGCTGCTCTGTCACGAGGAGTGGCTTGTTTAGAAGGTTTTATAGAGCTGAGAGCTTCTTCCTTGAGTAATCTACCGGCACCGAGTTCCAAACCTTCGATCCTGGAGGAAGCCAATGCTTCTGCTCGTAAGACCAGACGAGCCAACGGCTCAGTGTTGGTCAAGACTTCAACCGCGCTGTTCAAGTCTCTGATCGCAGATTCTGCTGTTGATACTGCTGCTACGACCTCACTGTGAAAGTAGAATTCCTGTGTTGATAATGCATCAGGCAAGTAGGGATGATAAGTTCCGCTTTGCCTTTCACGACGAGTGCGGCCAGAACCTTCTGACAGCCAGTATTCGTTAAGATACTTGCCCATGCTACTCCTCTTTTATCCTACCAACCAAAAGTGTTTGCGTTGCTTTCTTATGAATTAGCAACTCATTTGATTCTAGGTTCACCCAGCTCCATGCGTCTCAACTGTTTAGATTCACAACTGACATGAAAGAAGCCTTAATCAAGCTGCATTCATATCCAAGTTTAACAGAAAACCTGGGATAACTACTGTGACTATCCAACGTTAACTGATAACCTGGGACCCAATGCGTCAATCCAACGTTACTGATAACCTGGGACCCGCCACAAGTGTATTCAAGCATCCTTGCCACAGAATCGATAAAAAATAGTACAAAATCGCGTTCACGTACGATTTGACGTGTAGATTTCTATCGAATTTAGCCTTTTAAAGGACTTTATCGCACTTATTCCAGCTCAAAATCGTACGTGAACGCGATTTTGTGCTAAATTATCGTCTTTTCATGGCACAGTAGACTTTCTTGGGCAATTCTGGAGTAGGTAGGCTTGATTGACATTGGAAGTGCCA
>JAITUO010000155.1 GCA_031286245.1 Coriobacteriales bacterium | reverse complement strand
AGATTGAGACCTGTATCTGTCCGTTTTTCTGCTTGGTCTTTTTCACATACATGAGTGCCCTCCCTAGACGATTTCCAGACTGACATCTCATTATATCACATTCGCCATGTTTCGCGATGTAGAAATATCTCTTTATTTGACAAAAGAAAGGCCTCCTGGCCTGCGTTTACTTTCAATATCTTAATTTATCAACTGCGGAAGAGCGGTGTATGTGACCAAGTCTGCGAGTGTAGTTTTATACAATAGCATACTTTATAACTTTATACTATGTATCGGTACTTCATGCGACTCAATTAAACTTACTCTGAATATACCCCTTGACTTTTACTAATCTATGGAATAGTATGCTTGTTCATAACCTAAATATGTTTGGAGGAGCATTATGGTTTCATATAGACGAACTGTATCGATGCTGTTATTGTCATGTTGTCTTTTTATTACCTCAACGAATATAGCAGAAGCATTAGCGTATAATAATGTAGTTCTTGACTACCAGTTTCCAATAACATATTATTCATCAATGTATTTTAGCAATGAGACTAGGTCTGGTCAGCAAAATGCAATTGCCCAATGGAATTCCGCCACAGGTATATACCTTATTACGATTAGTTCGATTGAACATAACAACCCTGATAATTTCCCAGCGAATAATGGTGTTAGTGCTATCTATTGCCTTAACCGACCATACACTCCTTACATCGGACTAAACGCCATCTATACTATAAAGAATAGTCCATATACTTATAATATTGTAGTAGAGTCGGATATTTTGTATAATTGCTCGTTCTCTTTAACAAATTATCCAAATATTGATAAAAATTCTTTTGATGTTGAATCAATTTGCCTTCATGAAGTTGGACACATTGTAGGTATTGATGACTCCTATGCTTCCATTGGTTCAGCGATGTATTATTCACTAAACATGGGACAAAGCAAAAGAAGTCTATCTATAGAAGACATAATAACAGCAATGCTGAGATATGTATAATCCATTTGGTCAACAAGTTTTATCGGATAGGAGGGAACAATGCGAGGAATAATACAAAGAACTTGGAGTATTAAAACAACTTATACTATTGTATTTGCTTTGGCTATTGTTGCATTGGTTTTAGTATTCGGTGTTCTGTTTTCAAGAAATCTAGATAGCAACATTATCAATGACATGAACAATTCAAGCCACAAGGATAGCAATACAATAGTTGAACTGAGTGGTGTAGTACCACAAGTCACATTCGATGACTTAGTTCAACAATCTTGTTTAGTAGTAAACGGGAAAGTAACCGATAAAACTGAAACAAAGCTAATACAGTCTGTTGCGAGCTCAAGCGATCCGGTTTGTTTTACAGATATCGAGATCGCTATCTCTGAAATCTATCGAGGCAAGACTGATGACGATCACATCACCATTCGAATCATGGGGGGTAGCAAGGGGAAATATGAATACATTGTTTCTGATGAGCCCACGTTGAATCCTGGGGATGATGTGATACTCTTTTTATATAAGCCTACTAGTGGGGGAGGTTGGACTACACAAGAGGATTACTATCTTGTAATAGGGGCGCATCAAGGGGTTTTCTACAGAGGAGTTGATTGTTACTATTATAATAAATCGCTAAATCTTGAAAAGCTTGATCCTAGTATACTAAGGCAACAAATGCAAATAATGAATGAGCAAATTCCAATTGATTACGATTTCCATATGAATTATGTTTTAAATTCATTAGAATCAAATTACCAGCGAGGCATTATTACAGAAGAACAGTATTATCAATTCCTTGAGCAAATGACGCAATATGCTACCATCATTGATTGATGGGCTGTTTGTCAAGTTAAATACATCAGTGATGCTGGATGTGCAAACAGCCAGAGTAGCAGCATTACAACTATTGTGTCACGGGAGTTAGATTAGTGTTTGAACGATCTGTGACAGCTAAGTGTGATAGTTAAGACCGTATTGCCTAAAAATAAAATCTACTCGAAACACCATTCGTTGCCTCATTAATGAATCTACTCGAAAGGTATGCCTTCTCTCCTTTCGTTTATAGGCAACTCCTTGATTGTACTACTGTTGTTAACAGTCGATACCTCTGCTCCATCTTTGCCTGGATTGATCAAGCCCAGTCTGCTGCTCATATCACAGAGTGCTAGTGCAATGTGTAGCGTCATCTTTGCGTCTTCTCATGTTCGTCTTTGATCTTGTAGAGCTCTTGTACCAGCCTGACGATCTCACGGCGTACCTCGGCTGGGTTTATAGTGGCATAGACTTTACTTAGGAGGTCTTTGCTTTTTAACTCAATGTTCTCTGACTCCAGTACACGCTGGTAAGGGGTCTTTGGCCTGTCCAGCTTCCGCACTATCCTGCCTCCATCCCGCTGTTTGGATATAAGCTTTTGAGAGGGTATGAAGAAGTTGTTGATCAGGCGCACATAGTCATAGATCATGTTCAATAAGTCGCATTCGCGCTGGGTCTCAAAACGACCGTAACCAACCGTCTGGCGGACGATCGACCAGTTCTTCTGCTCGATATGGCGTCCGTCGTTCTTCTTGCTTAAGCCGCCCGCGGGTAAAGGCGATT
Source organism: Coriobacteriales bacterium (assembly GCA_031286245.1). Lineage (GTDB taxonomy): Bacteria > Actinomycetota > Coriobacteriia > Coriobacteriales > UBA8131 > WQXZ01. The sequence goes on along the minus strand of JAITUO010000155.1, from coordinate 5,051 downwards.
CCTTGCCCCCTGCAGTAGCGGTACATCTCGTCGTTGATAAACTCGCTGCCTCCATCGATGTCGATGCCAAACAGATTGAAGGGCAGCCGGGCACGTATCTCTTTGACCTCTAAAAAACACATGTCTTTGTGCCTTGTTAAGACAGGCCTGCTGCTCTGACCAGGTGGACTTGATATCGGTGACATCTAACGTCACGACATATTGGCCGCGGGCGCTGTCCCCGCAATGAGCCACTGTATCCATCTCAACGTAGCCCGGCTTGTCCCCATCCCACTCGTTGCCCAGTCGGATGGGGATGTCATGCTTTAACAGCGTGCCGGGCTTTGTGGTGGATCTGCCCTTGAAACACATTGTTTTGTGCTGGACCGCCAGCAAGCGGTCTATGGTGGAGGCTGACATCTGTTTGAGCTTGTCGACCACATCACTCGGGCAATCCAGCTCGCCAAAACGCAAGAGTGCATCCAGTGTCTTTCCCATGGCGGCTGCCACCCTCTTGCCACACGCCAGATCTAGTACCATCCAGACCACTATGAGCGGTGCTAAGCATTCGGAGCTGTACTTGCGTTTCCTGCCCCTAGTCTTTCGGAGCGGCTTTTTCAGCTTGTGTTTTTTGTCAAGCAAAATTCCCCATCTTAACTGAGTATTACGGTGAATTGGTACTGACAATCTGCAGGAATGGTACTAGTATTCCGGATGGGTGGTACCGATGGAGAGCAAGCTAGTGTACAGATATCCTTGAAGTAAAATGATTGGTGCATACCACTGGAGGTATGCATTTTTTTATTGAAAGGAGTATCAGTATGGCAACCAATCATTAAGAGATTATCAGGCTACTCAAGGAAGGATTTAGCTATGAGGAGGTAAGTAGCGCCTTGCGCTGCTCCAAACGTGATGTCTCTTCAGCAGCCAAACTGCTCAGGAGGACATCACTTCCAGACGAGGTACTGGCGGATCTCTCAGAAAAAGACATCCGCCAGCTACTCAAAGGTACAGAGGACAGTGAAAGCGAATATGTCATGCCTGACTTAAGACTACCTTGCCCAGGAGCTGACCAGGCCAGGTGTGACTCGCAAGCTACTCTGGTACGAGTATGGTAACACCACAATACCTTCTGGCAAACGTCTGTACCAGTATTCTCAGTTCTGTGCCTTGCTTGCCGAGCACCTTGTTATCAACAATGCTACCGCTCGTGTCAAGCACATTCCCGGCAGGATGGTGTTTGTTGGCTGGGCTGGAGGGACATTGGCTCTAAGAGATAAGATCACTGGCCGAGATCATGAGGTCTATCTGTTTGTAGCCTGCCTGCCATGGTCGGACTATTTTTTTGTAGAAGGCTTCTTAGATCTGACCCAGCGCTCGTGGATTACAGGCCATATCCATGCGTTTGACTACTTTGGCGGCGTGCCGGTGATAGTCACCCCGGACCGCTGTGCAACAGCAGTCGACCGAACTCCGATCTATGTTACCAAGATCAATCAAACCTATAACGACTTCATTGAGTATTACGGTGCTGCGGTTCTGCCAACAAGGTCAGAAAGGCCAAGGGACAAAAGCGGCGTGGAGTCAGCAGTAGGGCTATGCGAGCGTTGGATTATCGCTCCTCTTCGTAACGAGGTATTCTTCACACTGGATGAGATCAATTCGATCATCCATGAGATCAACGACAGACTAAATGCCCAGCCCTTTCAGGTTAGGGCCGGCTCCCGTAGATCAAGCTTCCTCACTGAAGAAAGGCATCTGTTAAAAGAGCTACCACCAGTTTGCTATGAGATATCGGAGTGGAGGAAGGCGAAAGTCAACCATGACTACCACGTACAGGTCGATTACATGCGGTACTCAGTCGACTATCATCTGATTGGCAAAGAAGTCTCTGTCCGCATTAGCGATACCAGGATCGTCATTTATCACAATAACAACCAGGTCGCTGAACACACGCGCCTTTTTGGCAGGAAGGGCAGTTACTCCACCATGGAGTCCCACATGCCTACCAACCACCGCTATATAAGCTCCTCATGGTCACCAGAGTGCTTCTTGGACTGGGCGGCATCGATCGGAACAAATACGGTAGTAGTAATCAAGGCGCTAATGGATTCCAAGCCGATAATCGAGCAATCCTTTGTGTCATGTGCAAACATCTTAGGCCTGGCAAGGCGAAGTCGCAAAGACCTGCTTGAAGCCGCTTGTGAGCATATAGTAGGTTCTGGAGCCCTATCAATCAGTTATTCACGAGTCAAAAACACTCTGGAGGCGATCAGCCGATCAACTAAATCAGGTGAGTCAGCGGCTGCTTCATTGGCTGACATCAAAGATGCAGCACCAAGAATTGGCAGGTTGCATGAGGCAGCCTATTACCGCAGAACAGGTGATGATGATGCTACTTGATGAAACCCATTTTGCAGCCCTCAAGTCACGTCTTCGCATCAAGGCATTCGCAGACAAACTTTCAGAAATGTGCGAAGACGATAGCTATGACGGACTGAGCTTTGAAGAGAAGATGATCATTTTGATCGAGACTGAAGTCAATTCTCGTGACGATAAACGTATTCTTGCGAACTACAAGAAGGCCGGCTTTGCTAGCCCAGCAGCTTGCATGGAAGACATAATCTATATGCCAGGCCGTTCTTTGGATAGGGATCGGATGGAGCGGCTAACTCGCTGTGATTACATCAGGCAAGCAGATCACCTGGTTATCATCTCTGAATCGGGCTCAGGCAAAAGCTTCCTGGCACAGGCACTCGGCAATGCCGCCTGTAGGAGCCTTTTTGAAGTACGCTACACTCGCCACGCTGATATGTGCATGGAGTTAAACGTTGCTCGCACTGGCGGTGCTGTGGACTACCATAGGGCAATGCTTGATTTTATCAGTCCTGCTTTGCTGATAATCGATGATTTCTTCACAACCCCTATCTCTGATCAGAACGTCATCGACACATTTGAGATCGTCGAAGCCAGGGTCGACAAGGGCTCGATGATACTCGCCAGTATCATCGAGCCTGAGGAATGGCATTTAAGGATCTCCACCAAGACTATGGCTGATTCTTTGGTTGACAGGATAGTCCAACGAGCCAAGTTCATAGATTTGAGAGGTCCAAATATGCGAAAACATCTAGCGCAAGACACTATTGAGAAGAGTTAAATGGCATTGTATACCGGCGGTATCTATATGTGCCGCCGGTACCACATTATTAGAATCACAGTACCGTAATGACGGATTCACAGTACCAAACGAGCGTAATACTCACTGGACTTAGAAATTTCCCCAGTTTTACCTTGGGGAATTCCCCACTTTCAACCCAGCCACCAATCATTTCCTAAAATGGGGTGAAGGCGTGGCCCTCACCCCTTTGTCTCACTGGTTAAAACGGCTGATCTTCTGTCAATATCACAGTATTGATCGACTCTCCCTTCTCGTTCAGTGTCAGTCTGCCTTTCTCGAAAGCCTGTATGTCAGCTAAAACCTCATCTAGGAGGGGGCCGTCACGGTATGGTGCACAGCGCCCGCAGTTACAATGCCGGGTATTGGCATCTGAGCATGTAGACCACACCTCTTCTTGCAGCATAGAAAACTGAGCAACATATCCGTCCTTGCCGTACATGCCCATCAGGTATGCCGCCAAAGCAAAGCTGATCGGCTTTTGTCTAAGCTGTGCGATAGTCGCCAGGATCTCTTCAGTTAAGAAGTGCTCATTCATCTTTTCCACCTTCCAGCTTCATGACTGCATGGCGGATACGGTAGCTCTCACCAGAGAAGGTGATCACATGCCCATGGTGCAGCAGGCGGTCGATCATGGCTGTTGCCATCTGTTCTTCAGTGAGCACAGAGCCCCACTTAGAGAACTCCAGATTGGTAGTCAGCATCAGGCTTTTGGTCTCATAGCAGCGTGATACGACCTGGAACAGCAGCCTTGAGCCCTCCTTGTCGATCGGTACATAACCCCATTCGTCTAAAACAGTTAAATCGTATGCGCCATACTCGTGCAATACCTTGTCAAGCGTACCGCCATCGCGAGCAGCCATAAGCTTTAACACCAGCTCAGAGGCGGTAATGAACCGGACTTTCAACCCTAGATCGCAGGCCGCACGTCCAACAGCTATCGATAAATGGGTCTTGCCGGTTCCGACCGGGCCGTAGCAGATGAGGTTCTCTCTGCGCAAAATGAAGCCACATCCGGTGATGTCATCTTTAGTGACCGACTTAGGCAGGGATACCCCTGACCAATCAAAGCCCTCGAAGCTTTTTACGGACGGAAAGAAGGCCTGGTTTTTGAGGCGCCGTTTTTTGTTTTCGTTGCGGTAGGCAAGCTCGTGTTCGAAAAACTCTATCAGGAACTGAGCCTGGCGAGCCGTAGTCATATTCGAATAGACTTCCAAGGTATGGTTGGAAAGCATCAGCCGTCTCCCCGTCTCGCGGACCTTAAGCCCAATGGCGCTGCTCATAATGCCACCTCTTCCCCTAAGAACAGCTCGTCATAGACGACTAAGCATCCACCGGGTTCTGGTGCTGTCGAGAGGCCGAAACTGCCGATACGGGCTGCTAAGACACCGACCTGGAAGAAGTCTGCGTTACCTTCGTACTCTGAGGCCAGCACGTCAAGGGCATCAAAGGTGGCTTCCACCCCGTTGCGCTCAAAAGACTGTGCCAACAACGTTAAGCTCTCTTTGAGCTCGTCTTTGCTTAGCCCGTCCATCTTCGTTATGACAGACTCGGGCATCTGGGCTCGTAAAAGCGAGTTCCTCCAAGCTCCCGGACGCATGGCCAAGTGCCTGATTGATGAGGTAGCGTCGATACTTTCAGTGCGGCTCTTGCCAAACTGGCGTGTGTGGCTGGCAATCACACAGCCAGTGCTGTCGATGATGCTTATGGTATGGGCCCTGACTGCACAGACGACCTCTTTGGACGCATACGCCGGCGATGTCGAGTAGACATGGCGGCTGTCCAATGTCACGTAACCGTAGCCATCTGCTTTCATATGCTCGTAATGCACACAGTCAAAGGATTTTGCTGGTAGTGGCAGTGATGACTTGATGTCGTCCTCAAACAGTTTGTGTAT